>JBDUEM010000008.1:0-64378 GCA_040002435.1 Bryobacteraceae bacterium | reverse complement strand
GCTACCGATCTGGGCGTCGCCGCGGTCAACACCGGCAGGCACGTAGGGACGGGCGCAGTGAAGGGAACCGTCAAGATATCGAAGGGTGCAGGGAAAGCCCTCAGGCACTTGTTCTAGTCCTCCACGGGTTGTTTGCCGGGCCTAAAATATTTTTATGCCCAAGGCTACGCCCAGTCAGAATCTCAGCGCCTGGATCGTCGTAAGTATGTTGGTGATGATCGCCGTCCCGGTGGGTATCACCCTTCACAGCTTGCATACCCCGGCCATCATGACAGTGCCGGACCCGAATCCCACGCCGTACGGTTACACCTGGAGCCTTTCCCTTTTCGTTATTCCTATCATTGTGATCGCGTGGTGGTTCTTTCCAGGCGCGGGAGTCGAAGTCCCAAAGCGGAGCTTCTGGCGAACCATTTGGATCCTGGTCCCTCTGGGCTTCGGACTGGATTTCTTCTGCGCCAACCGCTTTTTCACCTTCGCCAATTCCGGTGCGACGCTGCGAATTGGCGCGCCAGCCCTGGGCGGCAATGTGCCCATCGAGGAGTACGCCTTCTACCTGAGTGGCTTCATCGTGATTCTTTTGCTTTATATCTGGCTGGACGAGTACTGGCTTTCGGCTTATAACGTGCCCGGCTACGCAGCCGAATGGCAACAAGGCCAGCGCCTGCTCCGTTTTCATTTTTCGTCGCTGGTTGTGGGCGCCGCTATCCTGGGTGCGGCGGTGATTTACAAGAGGTTTCGTTCGCCCTATCTGCAAGGCTTCCCTGAGTACTTCGCCGTCCTCGTGATGGGAGGTCTGGTCCCGTCAATGGGCTTCTTCCGCGCCGCGTGCCGTTTCATCAACTGGCGGGCATTCAGTCTCACCATCTTCATGATCCTGCTCATCAGCATGTTTTGGGAGGCGACTATGGCCGTGCCATGCGGATGGTGGGGCTACCGGCAGGAGCGAATGATGGGACTTTTCATCGGTGCATGGGCGGGACTTCCGATCGAAGTGGTCACCGTATGGATCGCCGTCACCTACGGGACAACGATTGTGTATGAAGTTGTCAAGATCTGGCAGCATTCAGGGAGCACCGCCAAACAGGCTTTTCTAGGAATTCGGCCCCAGGCATAATACTGGGTTTTCCCCGTCCTAAGGTCACTAAGGCTCAGAACTCCAGATCAGCCTTTTGGCGGTCGTTATCAAACGCACCGGTCAGCCGCATCTCCTGCTCCCAAAATCCACGCTCGAAGCCTCGATTGGATGCTTGCGGCAGCCCGCCGGTAGTCGACGGCGGGCTACCGAAACTCCTAAACTGCCGTTTCGACATGATTTAGACGTCGGCCGAGGTCAGCAACGTAGACCCGCTCGACAGGCCGAGGATCGGCTGGTACCAAAGTTTTCGTTTAGAGATCGCCCCGGAAAAACCTTAGCCCGCCCCACTTGTCCTAGGACTGACCGCCTATTGACCTGAGTTGCTATCTAAGGTAGACTCCGGAGGTCTCTGCTTATAAGGGAGGCTATTCTCACTGGCAATCTATGACGAGCAAATGCATCTAATTAAACGTAAATCTCTGCTTCTCTCTGTTTTTCTTTCGATGGCGGCCTCCAGCGCTTTTGGGGCTTCTTTTACATTCGCCACCGCCTCCGGAGCGTCCGTCGCAAATGGCAGCGTTAGTGCTTCTGCCATATTCACGACCAGCGCCGGCTCACTAACCGTCACTCTCAGCGATCTCCTGGCGAACCCCACTTCGGCGGGCCAACTGGTAAGTGATGTTGATTTCTCGCTGTCTTCTATCTTGGCTGGAACTACAACCTTTTCTTCATCCGCACAACAGATTACAATCAACGCAGATAATTCGAGCACCTTGGGCAGCACCGGTTCCACTGGTTGGGGATTTGGAACGCTGGGATCTGGCTATACGATCTGTGTCATCTGCCCGCTTGGGGCAAACTTATCGACCCCCGTTAGCGCTGGAGCTGGACCCGCACAGGAAATCATCGGGCCTGGACCGTATACCAACGCCAATGGTTCCATTGCCGGTAACGGACCTCACAATCCGTTTCTGAATCAGACGGCTACTTTTACGATCGCCAATTCGGCCATTACAGCCGACACGGTCGTCTCCAATGTTATTTTCTCCTTTGGCACCGTTCCTGGCGTTAACGTACCAGCGGACGGGGGCGGCGGTGGCGGTAACGCTGTCCCTGAGCCAACCACTGCATTCATGCTGGGCGGTGGCGGCTTGGGAATGCTGCTCTTCTTGAAGAGACGCGCTAGAGCTTAAGACTCTGTATTTTACGAAGATTGAAGGCTTCGGTCCGTTAAAAGGGCCGAAGCCTTTTTTCTTGCTATTTGCGATTAATACCCAAGTGGCCCTTCGGGTTCCAGCTTCCCCTGGATGGATCCGAGGACACGGAGGTTTCCAGCTTCCCTCTCCCGCGTTTCTGACGAAACCGGTGCCGCAGAACGCCGAGTTCAATTCGCTCGACAATCCAAAACACGAACCGGGACGGCCTGTGAAATTCAATTCCTAGTCGCCAACACGGCTCAAAATCGGAGCTTCGCCCACTAGACCGCAGCCAGATGGGCGGGTTTCGTATCGCAGAGTGCGGAAGCAATGTCTGCACCGGCCTTCGCCGCATCGTTCCTCTTTCGTCCCGTTCCAGCTCAAGATGCGTTTGCCGGCGTTTGCCGGGCCGTATTTCGGTATTTCTTCCGCAAATCACAGTCCAGGCGGCTCAAAACTTTGCCCGCACCGCCGGAGAGGTTCCCTGGCCGTTGGTCAGCGTGACGCTCACTTCGCTGAGAGTCGCGCCCCGCAGGATGAACGGCTGAATGAACGTGAACTGACTTCCATAATCGTTGGAGCGCGGATCCCGGTACCAGGTCCGCGCGGCTTCGGCGGTAGAAACGGTTACATCGCTCGATTCCAGGCGGCTGCCAGCGGCCGGCGTGAACTGAAACGTAGCCGAGGAAACTTCACGCGTAGTGGAGTATCCAGTTACAGATACCTCAAAACCGTCGGTCACCGGCGCTACTTTCACGCTGACAATTACCGGGGCCGTGCGGTCAATGCGGATGGACTTCACTGCGTCTGGGGGCGTGATATCGATATCGCCGGTAGACAACTGAACCGCAAGAGTGATGGTCCCGGCCACCGTGCCGGTTTGCAGCGCGAGTTGCGGCACGGGGAAGTTCGGTTGGGTGGCGTTGGCCGGAACCTCGAAATCCACAGTGCGCCCGCCCGTCACAAAGCTAATTGACTTATCGTCCACTCCCACGGTTGGATCCGGGGTAAATTGCAGGACGAGCTTTCCCTTCAGCGGCACGGGATAGCCTTTATCGAACTTGAGGGACACCACAGGCTGTTGCGCCGCACCGACGATATCCGGTAACCCGTTAAAAGTAATAGTCGGAGCGGCCGCTGGAAGCACCTTTAGGGTGAACACCTGGGTTGCCGAGACAGCACCCTGGTCCGTTACACGAAGAGTGAACTGGAAAGTACCTGCTGCACTGGGCGCACCAGTCAGTTTCCCGGCATCACTGAGCGCGATTCCGGATGGCAGCGCTCCCGTCGCGACGGACCACGTATACGGTCCAATTCCGCCGGCCGCGGCGAGGGTCTGGTCATAGCTTGATGCCATCAGGCCAGAAGGAAGCGCCGCTGCACTGGTGATGGTAAGACCAGGAGGCGATACGTTAATGGAGCAGGCGCGCGCCGCGGATGTCGAACTTCCATTGTTGGCAGTTACCGTGAAATCGGATGTGCCAGGTTGAGTCGGGGTGCCCGCGATGGCGCCGGTTGACGAAACCAGATCCAGGCCCGGCGGGAGCGTACCGGCGGAAATCGACCAGACTACCGACGGCCCACCTCCGGAAAGCGAGAGCCCCGAAGAATAAAGCTGGCCGACGGTCGCTGCGGGGGCGGGACAAGCGGAAATGGAAAAGCCTGTTCCAACCGTTAACGATAGTGACTTCTCCGCCCTGATTCCAGACGCATCGACGATACGAACAGTAAATGGAAACGTGCCGGCTTGCACCGGCAGACCTGAAACCCCGCCCGTCGCCGCGTTCAGCGTCAACCCTGGGGGCAGGGCGCCGCCGCTGACCGTCCACGTATACGGCAGCGTTCCACCGGTCGCCGCCACGGTATCCGCATAGGAAGCACCCGTACTGGCGCCGGCAAGGCTGGCAGTGGTGATCACCAGCTCCGGAACGGCAGAAATGCTGCATTGCCTGGTGGCAGTGGCCCCTGCGCCGTCACGGGCCTGGACTGTGAACAAAGGAGTACCTACTGCGGTGGGCGAACCGGAAATCAATCCGGTGGTTGTGTTGACCGTAAGCCCCGCCGGAAGCACCCCTGCCACGAGGGACCATACATAAGGGGTCTGGCCGCCAATCGCCGTCAGAGTGGAGCTATAGGTCTGTCCCACGTTCGCGGTGGGAAACGGACAGGCCGGTATGGTGAGTCCGGCGCCCACATTGATCGTGAATGCCTGCTGCGCCTGCTTCCCCGCCGAATCGGTGACCGTTACCGTAAAGCTGAACCGTCCGCTTTGCGTGGAATTGCCCGCTATGGTACCGGAGTTTTCATTGAGGCTGAACCCCGGTGGGAGTGAACCGGCGGTGGTCGACCACAGATAAGGCGGAGATCCGCCGTTCGCGACAAGTACTTGGCTGTAAGTCGTTCGTGTTGCCGCGTCAGGCAGGTTCTGGGTCACGAGAGTCAATGGAATGGTCACCGTGATTGCGCACGCGCGCGAGGTGCTCTGGCCCGCTGCGTCTTTCACCTGTAACGCGAAAGCCAACGAACCGGGCACCAGCGGAGTGCCGCTGAGCACACCGGAAGTACTGTTCAAGGCCAGGCCTGCGGCCAAAGGGCCTGAAATCGACCACGTATACGGGAGCGTACCCCCGGCAGCGGACACGGTCGAAGAATACGGCGTGCCCGTAAGTCCATCCGGCGCGGGACATGCGGAGATCACAATTGCCTGTGCGATAGTAATCGTCAATGATTTTTCCGCTGTCTTTCCGGCTGCATCGGCCACCCGAATCGAAAACACATAGGTTCCCGGCGTAATCGGCGTACCGCTCACCAAACCACTGGATGCCTGCAACGCCAACCCAGGAGGCAATCCGCCCGACGATACCGACCACGTGTACGGGCTTTGACCTCCGGAAGCTGTGACCGTAGCGTTATAGGCGATTCCCGCCACTCCTCCAGGCACAGAGGCCGTAGTGATGGTCAACACGGGCAGCGCCGCATTCACTGTCAGGCGCAGCGGTTTCGAGCTCGAAAGGTTCGAGGAATCCGTGACCTTTGCCGTGAAATCGTAGGAACCGGCGGTAGTCGGCACACCCGCCAATGTTCCGTTGGTTGTCAGATTTACGCCGCCGGGCAGAGTTCCGCTATCGATCGACCACGAATAGGGTGGTGTTCCCCCAGTCGCGGCCAGCGGCTGGGAGTAGCTTGTACCGACGGTCGCCGCAGGTAAAGAAGCGGTGGTAAGAACGGGCGGCGTCGCGGCGGCGTTGATGATGATTCGAAACGCCTTAGAGTCAGACAGATTCGCGGAGTCTGTTACACGGGCAGTGAAATCGAACTGGCCGGCCGTGGTGGGTGTCCCGGATATGACTCCTGAGCCGGAGAGGTTCAGTCCCGGCGGAAGGCCTCCGCCAACCAAGACCCATACATAGGGCGCCGTGCCACCACTGGCGGATAACGTCTGGGAGTAACTGGTTCCCGCCGTCCCTGCGGGCAGCGACCCCGTACTAATGGAAAGGGGCACCGGGGCGGCGCCGATAGAGAGGGTGAAGCCTCGGGAAGCGGAAAGATTGGCGGCATCGGTTATCCTGACGGTGAAGTCAAAATCACCCCCAGTGGCAGGTGTTCCCGAAATAGCTCCGGCGGCAGACAACGCCAGACCGGGCGGCAGGCTGCCTGCGATGATCGCCCAGGCATAGGGCGGTGTGCCTCCCCCGCCCGACAGCGTCTGCGCATAACTGACACCCACCGTCCCCGCCGGCAGGGTTGCCGTGCTGATGGATGGTTGAGACGCTATGGCAATTCTCAGCGCTTTCGAATCAGACAGGCTGGCGGCGTCGGCTACCTTGACGGTGAAATCAAACGCACCTGCCGCTGTGGGGGTACCCGAAATCCCGCCTGCGGCTGAGAGAGCCAAACCCGGCGGCAGGCTGCCGACGGCAATAGACCATGTAAATGGCGTGGCTCCGCCGCTGGCCGAAAGCGTCTGCGTATAACCGATGCCTACCGTGCCGGCAGGCAACGATGCCGTGCTGATAGTGGGCGGCGATATTATCGTGATGCTAAGTGCCTTCGTGGCCGCCACATTGGCTGTGTCCGTTACCTTCGCCGTGAAATCGAATGACCCGGCGGTGGTGGGCGTTCCTGAAATCGATCCCGCGGCAGAAATTGTCAATCCAGGCGGAAGACTCCCGGCCGCAATGGACCAGCTATACGGCGGCGTTCCTCCGCTTGCGGAAAGCGCCTGTGTATAGCCGATGCTCACCGTACCCGCTGGCAAGGAAGCCGTACTAATGGATGGAAGGGTCACCACCGTGATTCTTAGTAATTTCGAATCCGACAGATTTGCCGAATCCGTCACCCTCGCTGTGAAATCGAAAGATCCGTCCGCGGTTGGTGTTCCTGAAATCAATCCTCCCGCGGACAAAGTCAATCCGGACGGAAGGTTGCCGCCGGTGACGGCCCAACTATATGGAGTGGTCCCTCCGCTGGCAGACAGGGTCTGGACATAGGCCGTTCCCACTGTTCCTCCCGGCAGGGTGGCCGTGCTGATAGACGGCGGAACTAGGATCGTGATGCGTAGCGGTTTCGAATCGGACAAGCCCGCCGAGTCAATTACCTTTGCTGTGAAATCGAAAGACCCTGCTGCGGTTGGTGATCCCGAAATCGCTCCGGCACCGGACAGTGTCAGTCCAGGTGGCAGCGCGCCAGCGGAGACCGACCAGGTGTACGGAGGGGTCCCCCCGCCAGTGGTCAGCGTCTGCGCATAGTTGATTCCCACAGTCCCTGCAGGCAGCCCTGAGGTGATGATGGAAAGCATGGCGCCAATCGTGATACTCAGTGATTTCGAACTGGACACATTCGATGCATCCGTCACACTCGCGGTGAAGGTAAAGGAGCCGGCCGTTGTGGGGGTCCCTGATATTACACCCGCGGTGGAAAGGATCAGGCCGTTTGGCAAGACACCGCTCGAGACGGACCAGGAGTACGGAGCAGTCCCGCCGCTGGCTGATAACGTCTGCGTGTAGCTGGTACCGATGATCCCTGCCGGCAGAATGGTTGTATTGATGACCGGCGGAGCCACGATCGTGATGCGCAGTGATTTCGAAGCAGACAAGCCGGCCGAATCAGTTACTTTTGCTGTGAAATCGAAAGCTCCCGCCGTAGTGGGTGTCCCTGAAATCGCTCCCACTGACGACAAAGTCAAACCCGACGGCAGACTGCCAGTGGCAATCGACCAGGTGTACGGTGTAGTCCCGCTGGTGGCCGACAGGGTCTGCGCATAAGCGGTTCCCACCACGCCTCCCGGCAGCGAGGCCGTGCTGATGGAGGGAGGCAGCGGCGCCGCCAGCGTGTTGATCGTGAAGTTCTGAGTGTCGGTCTGAAGCAACACATCCGTTACGGTGACACGAAAAGAAGAGTTCCCAACCGCGGTGGGCCGCCCGCTAATCAGTCCGCTCAACGGCGACAGGCTCAAACCACTCGGGAGTGATCCTGAAACCAGTAGCCAGGTATAAGGCTGCTGTCCGCCGTTCACCGCGAGCGTGACGCTGTAGTCCACTCCTACTTGCGCATTTGGCAGAGTGGCAGGGCTGTTAATCTTCGGCTTCGGTTGTGCGAAGGCAGAGGTCGCTGCCAGTAGAATAAGCACGAGTGCCGAGTGGAAGGGAGACCGGCATTTTTTCATTGCGCGGCCTCCGCGGGTGCGTCAACGAGTGCGTCGATCGGAATAAACCACGTGCGGGGATTCTCTCCTGACATATCCAGGATCCACACAGCTCCCGCTTCTACGGCGGTCAGTCGGAAGATGGATTGATCGGCCATCCGCTCCATGGAGTCAGGACGGCAGCTACATCCCACCGATCGTCTCTCGTTGGTCTGCAGATCGATGATGTGCACGAATCCTGCACGGTCGGCAATCAGAAGCAGTCCCGTGCCGGTGAACGCAATCGCGCCGGGATTGGAAATGGCTTCGCCGCCGGGACTGGCAGGGGTGCCTCCCACATCCACCACACCGCCGGCGTTCAGCCCCATGGAGATGGATCCTGCCGCCGCATCGGTCATCACGAGGTCTTTTCCATTGGCGGTGAACAATAGAGAGGAAGCCGGGGCAAGGATGGGCGGCGGCGCGCTATCGCCGGCCAAATCGAAAAGCAATACGCGTGGAGGAGAACTTCCGTCTTCGGAACCGGCCACCGCCACAGCCGCCATCGACTGATCGTCGGATACCGCAAGTGAGACAACTGCGCCGGAGAATGAAGACGCATCGATGCTGCGGAATACGCGGGGCGTATCCGGCCACCCACCGGTTACCTGGATACAATTGCAGTCCGAGCCGTAGATAATCGCAGCAGTGGCGGTCCTGTTGAACGCACCGAAGTTAAAATCGGCCATGGAACCCTCAATGGGTGCGGGCACTGGTTCCGAGTTCAGCGCATTGATTACCGTGAGAGCCGATCCCTCTGGAACGCTGGCAACGGCAACCGCGCCGCCGGCGCCAACAATCGCGTTCCTCAGCTTGAAATCGAGCTTCACTGGATAAGAGACTCGCGCCGCTCCAGGAATACCCGCTGCGGTCCGGATTTGGCCGAGAATCTGGTCGAACACGTACCCCATAACGGGCGGCGCGACGCGCAGGTCAGTGGAATCACAAGTACGCTTGGCGGGCCCTGAAAAGACTAGGGCCGAATAGGACAGAGATAGCAATAGGTACCGGATCATCGGATTCATGTTGGCTCTGCCGATCTACCTTGGAGCACCGAAACCGGGTGCTCCGGGTGTCACGGAGCCCGCTGGAGGTGTAGCGGCGCTCGCCGGCGGAGCAGCCGAAGAGCTGCCTCCGCCACCGCTGGCGGCAACTACACCAGCGGCGGCTGCGCCCCCAACGATCCCCAGTATGATGGCCCATTTCTTTCCCGAACCATGCTCGGCACTGGACGGCGCGGCATTGGTTTGGGTGAGAACCGATGTGGCCGATTGTCCGTTATAGTTTGCTGTTACCCGAATTTCGAACTGCCCCGTCAACCGGTTCGGCCGCATACCGCGCGCGGTCGCCTTTCCATTTTCATCCGTCCGGGTGATCAACACTTTTCCACCGTCTGGGAACGTGCCCCCGGCCCCTGCCGCAGGCAGAGTAAAGGTCAAGCCGGCGTCCTTAATGGGCATCCCCTCCCCGTCCACCACTTCGACAACAGGTTCAAAAGCTGCGCCGCGGTTCACATTGTTGATAGCGCCCTGGCCCTCGATAAATCGAATGGAGATGCCGGAAGAGGCGGCGGTTTGAGTTTGTGGGTTTGCCATCGCGGGATTCCCCTGCAACAGCAGTAAGGCTATAAAACATTGGAGGGCGTCTTTCAGACTAAGTAAGTTTCGTAACTGTTGCATAGGGGTAACACCTTAGATATGTTAACAGTTGTACTATTACATAAGTCAGGTAGCAGCTTAACTTGCATGCAGAGCGCCCAGAAAATTGCCGATAGAGGTTCTTCTGAACGGCTGAGCAACTCTCTGAAACTCGGAGACGGTCCGAGCGGTTCCATATCCGTCGAGTACCCGTATTCCCTTCTTGACCAGATCAGAAGAGAGGTGTTTGACAAATTCCTCTCGATTCCTCGTGGAGGAGTCGAAATTGGCGGCGTGCTGTTTGGGACTGTCACGACAAACGAGCTACGCCTGCTGACCTACAGGCCGCTGGAGATCGAATATCTTAACGGGCCTGGATTTGCGCTTTCAGAACAGGACAAGCTCAACCTGATCCAGCTCATCGAATCCTCGCGGTCCGACCCGGAACTGGCAGGCATGGAGCCCCTCGGCTGGTATCACTCCCATACCAGAAGCGAAATCGCGCTTTCCAGTGAAGATATCGCTCTCCATGAACGCTTCTTTCCACATCCGCAACAGGTTGCGCTGGTAATCAAGCCTCATAAATTCGACCCTGCAAGATTCGCTTTTTATCTCCGAGGTGCCGGCGGTGTTTTGCAGGGGGATGCTCCACAAGCAACTTTCACCCTGCAGCCGCCGGCAAAGGAAGAAAGCAAATACGGCAATAGGCCCGACCCGCCGCCGGTCACGACTTTGGCCGTCGTTGCGCCGCCTGCGGCCCCTCCCGTCGAACCAGACTCGATACACGCGGTCAGCCACGAAGTGATACGGGCGTCACCGCGGTCGAAACCTCGGCGAGGCTGGATGGTCGCGGTCGCAGCTATTCTACTCAGCGTTAGCGCCGCCGTCCTGGTACGGAATTGGTTCCCGGCAAAGCGGGAAGCGGCCCCGATGTGGCTGCATCTTGGCGAAGCCGGCAGCCAGCTCATGATTACCTGGAACCGCTCATCTCCCACCGTCGCCCAAGCCCGGAGTGCAGAAATCCTGATTATCGATGGGGGCCGCCAGGCTGCCACCGTACCTCTTGATAAGGAGTCGCTGAAGTGGGGAACTATCACGTATCTTCGTCACTCCGGAAACGTGGAAGTGCGGATGCGCGTGCAAACCCAAGCCGACCGCGTACTGGAGCAATCGGTTCGCTTCATCGGACCTGAGATTCCATCGCAGCCGGCTCCGGTTACTGCTGTGAAAACCGAAGAACGGGATCCTGAAGTACTCCGCATGAAGGAGGAGATGGAACGACTGAAGGAAGAACTTGTTCGCTCCAGGCCCGAAGGTACGCGCGCGAGGTCCGTTCCATTCCAGCAGGAGGCAAGTGTCACTGACCCCGGACCACGGCAGTTCACTGCGCCGCCCGCGCGGTCCGCTTCGACTCCCGCCCCTGCCCTTGATACCGACATGCGTCCCCCGGTGCTGACATCGCAAACTCAGTTAAATTCTCCCGCGCTGCCATCACCGGCCTGGCAACCGCCACCCGCGAAGCCGCCGGTCATCGTTGCGCCACCCACAGCGAATCGCACAGCCCCACAGAGCCCTTCTTCCGGCCGCGCAATCTGGACGGGCCGGCTCCCCAAAGGCGGCCTTCTGATGCTGGATGGAGCCCGCCCAAGCGTGGGAGCTGTGAGTGGTCCGCTCCCCCAGCGAGCCGCCCGTTTCAAGGTCTACGCGGCGGATTTGGGCGATACGGGAATCGTGATTTATTCAGGAGCGGCTCCGGACAATAGCGTCGAGCCCCCAAGCCCCGCCAACGGCTGGAACCTAACTACGTACAAGGCAGATGCCAAGCGCGTCCGCTCCGTCTCGGTAGTGGAATACCCTGGGCCGCAGAATGGATGGAAACGGCTGCTGGTCCGCAGCGAAGACCGGACTTTAACGATGCTCGTGATTGACTGGTCAGAATTGCGCTAGGACGAATCGGGCAGAAGTCGGTCCAGTTCCACTCTCGATCATACGACCGTTCGCTATGCTTCACCCGGCGGCCTGTTGCCGGTGACCCGCCAGGATGAGTGAACCGGGTCCCGTTGCAGGGATCCGATAAACGGAGCCATGCCGGCGTGGCGGCCTACGATGGCGCCGTCGCGTAGGCCGCAAGCCATAATCGCGCGGCGTAAAGCTTCGTGCGAGGAATCTACGCCCTGCGGGCTCAGCCAGACCACGTATATCCGTGTGGATGGACCTTAGTATCTCTTCAGCTCCAGTTTGGCAATAGCCTGGCGATGCACTTCATCGGGCCCATCGGCCAGCCGTAGAGTTCGGGAGTTCGCCCACATCGCAGCCAGTTCGAAGTCCTGACAAACCCCGGCGCCGCCATGAGCCTGAATGGCGCGGTCGATGACACGCAGCGCCAGGTTTGGCGCGACTACCTTGATCATCGCGATCTCTGCCCGGGCCGCCTTGTTGCCCAGGGTATCCATCATGTGCGCAGCCTTCAGCGTTAGCAGACGGGCCTGCTCAATCTCGATTCGCGAGTCCGCTATGTCGGCCATGATGGTGCCTTGCTCCGCGATCGACTTTCCGAATGCGACGCGCGACTTTACGCGGCGGCACATGGATTCCAGCGCCCGCTCGGCCTGGCCGATCAGACGCATGCAGTGATGAATCCGGCCGGGGCCGAGACGTCCCTGTGCAATCTCAAAACCGCGGCCCTCTCCCAAAAGAATATTGGATACCGGCACCCTTACGTTCTCGAAGAGGATTTCGCCATGCCCGTGCGGCGCATGATCATAGCCAAAGACTGTCAACATCCTTTTGATGGTGATTCCCTGCGTATCCAGCGGGACCAGCACCATCGACTGCTGCTTGTGACGTTCGGCCGTTTTATCCGTCTTTCCCATGAAGATAGAGATTCTGCAGCGTGGATCGCCGGCGCCGGAACTCCACCATTTATGGCCGTTGATCACGTAGTCGCTGCCATCGCGAACAATGCTCGCCTGGATATTTGTGGCATCGGAGGACGCTACCGCGGGCTCTGTCATGCAGAAGCAGGAACGGATCTCGCCATTCAGTAGCGGTAACAGCCAGCGCTGCTTCTGCTCTTCCGTCCCATACCGAACCAGAACCTCCATATTGCCGGTATCCGGGGCTGAACAATTGAAGGCCTCCGGCGCAATGCTGGAGCGGCCCATGATTTCGCAAAGGGGCGCATATTCCAGGTTGGTCAACCCGGCCCCGTATCCGGCCTCCGGCAGAAACAGATTCCACAGTCCAGCGGCTCTTGCTTTGCGCTTCAAGTCCTCCACGATGGCCGTCGGCTGCCACCGGTCGCCTTCGGCCACCTGCTGGTAGAAGACAGCTTCGTTCGGATAAATGTGTTCGTCCATGAAACTTAGCAACTGCCGCCGAAGTTCCTGGACGCGAGCCGGATATTCGAAGCTCATCATCTATTTGCCTGTAAACGCCGCAGGCCGTTTCTCCATGAAATGCGCCACGCCTTCTTTAAAGTCCTCGGTGCCGAAGCTTCCGAACATCTCCGCGGTTGCCAGGTCCACCGCTTCGTTCAACGACTGTCCCGCGGAGCGGTAGAGCTGATGCTTCATGATCCGTAAGGAGCGGGGGGACACTGCCGTAGCCATCTCCGCGGCATACGCCTTCACAGCGTCGAGGAAACCTTCCTGAGGCAACACACGATTGACAATGCCGAGCTGCTGCGCCTCCGCCGCATCAAACGTCCGCGAAGAAAACAACAGATCCGCCGAATTCGCGAAGCCGACAATCCGCGGTAGCATCCACGCCATTCCATATTCCGCAACCAGCCCGCGCTTCGCGAAGATGGTGTTGAATTTCGCCCCCTCCGCCGCAAAGCGAATGTCGCAGTAGAGAGCGATCACGAAACCCAGACCGACTGCCGGCCCGTTGATTGCCGCAATGATCGGCTTGGGAACCTCCAGTAGCCAGGAGTGCTTTCGTTGGTGTTCGCCCAGGTTCCGCGCTTCCCCGCCCTTCTCCACCACGGCGGACAGCAGGCTCATGTCCGCCCCGGCACAGAAGCCGCGGCCGGCGCCCGTCAAAATCAGTACCCGCACCTGCTCGTCGGCTGCGGCCTCGCGGACGGCTTGGCCGAACTCGTCTTCCATGTGCATGGTCCAGGCGTTGAGCTTGTCAGGGCGGTTGAGTGTGAGCGTGGCCACCCGGTTCTCAACCTGATAGAGGATTTCATCGTAAGGCATCGTAAGTATCCTACACGGCCTCAGACGCGAAAATTGTCTGCACGCCAGTTGACGATGGACTTTTTGATGTCGGCCGGAGAGAGTTGGTTGGAAAAGGTCAAGGCGACAAGGCCGGGGATCTCGGCATCGGAAGCAAATCGCAGTGAGACCAATTGCCGTTCCGTGAGTTCACCAATGCGGGAACGGAGGGGTTCCTGCAGCAGACCTGACAAACGAAGCCTTTCCTCCATCCGGATGAGCCGGTCCTGGACTTTTAAAGAATTCATTCGTCCTTTAAACGTCACGACAACCAGTCCCAGCGCGACCACCATCGCCCATCCCATGTTCAGTGACGGATAACGGATGAGATTCACGATGGAGTAAATGGCGTTGGCCAGGAATACGGGCGCGGCGAAGAAGTGAAATGGCGGATCCCATCTCGTATGGTGGGCAAGGTCCTGCGTTGTAGGCATATCGGCTGAGTATATATTCTACGCCTCAAGAACGATACCGGTCTCGATCAGGTCCCGGATTCGATCCTGGCTGTATCCCAGAAGCTCGCTCAGGATCTCCCGCGTGTGCTCGCCCAATCTTGGCGCCGGCGGACGCGCGGCGGAAGGCGCCGAGTCCATCTTGATGGGCAGGCCGGTTATGGGGATCGGGCCCACCTGGGGAAACATATTTCGAACCGCCGCCTGCGGATCGTGGAAAACGTCTTCGAGCGTGCGCACCGGAGAAGCTGGCACGCCGGCTGCAAGAAAGCGGGCGGACCAACTGGCCGCTGTATCCGTAACGAAAATCTCCGCCAGCAGTGGCTCCAGGACTCGGCGATTCTTGACGCGGTCCGCGTTGGTAGCGTAGTCGGGGTTTTTGGTCAGGTCGGGGCGATCAATTGCCTTACAGAAATCGGACCAGATCTTCTCACTGCCCACGGCAATGGCAAGCTCCCGATCGCAGGCCGCGAACGTGCGGTAGGGAACAATGGAGGCAAATGAAGTTCCAAGCGGAACGGGAACTCGTCCCGATCCCAGATAGTTTGCGAAGCTGGAAGCCATTGACGAAATCATGGAATCGAACATGGACACATCAATGTACTGGCCAACGCCGGTTTGGTCGCGCGTCCGCAGGCCCATCAAAATCCCGATCACCGCAAACATGCCGGCGGAAATATCGGCCACCGAGTGGCCGCAGCGAACGGACTCTCCGCTTTCCGTACCAGTGATACTGAGCAATCCGCTGGCAGCTTGCATGATGAGATCCATAGCCGACTGGTCGCGCGACGGTCCATCCTGTCCATATCCTGAGATTGAGCAATACACCAGGCGTGGATTCATGGCGTGTACCTGCTGGAACCCAAACCCCAGCCGCTCCATGGTGCCAACGCGGAAATTCTCGACGAGCACGTCCGCCTTCGCAACCAGTTCCAGACAGAGGTCGCGGGCATCTGGCTTCTTCAGGTCGATGCAGATTCCTTTCTTTCCGGCATTAATACCAAGAAAATAGGAGGCCTGCGAATCTGAAAACGGCGGGCCCCACCCTCGACCCATGTCCCCGACCGGGGATTCCACTTTGTAGACGCTGGCTCCATAACCGCCCAGCAACAGAGTGCAGTAGGGTCCGGCAAGGGCGTGACTGAAATCTAGGACCTTTACGTCTTGAAGAGGCGCCAGCATAGCGAGCTTGTATGATAACTCGCTGCAAGGATTTCTGGATTACGGAGGAAGCTGTTACACTTGCAAGATCGTTGGTTGCGATAAAATCAGAATAAGACCCGAAGAGGCCGGAGGAATGGATATGGAAAAGCTGGCACAGCAAAACATCCAGGAGGCTTTTCTAAATAACGCTCGAAAGGACAAGATGTTCCTGACCATTTACCTCATGAGTGGTGTGAAGCTGTCAGGAAGAATCAAGAGTTTCGACAAATATTCCGTCATTCTTGAGGCCAGCAACCAGGAACAGCTCATCTTCAAGCACGCAATATCCACCGTGGTGGTTTCACGTCCGGCGCACATCTCCTCGAATCCGCACCCTGCCGCGGCTGCCCAGGTTCCTCATCCGGCAAGCAGGGTCGTCGAATCCGAAAGTGCTGAGGAGTAGAGTTTCCCATTGCCTCCTGCCGCGCGTGAGCGAGCAATTCTGGTAGGACTTGAGATGAAGGGCCGATCCTCTTCGAGGCGGCCTGTAGCCAACCCGGAAGCAGCGGAATACGATTCTGAGGAATCGATCAACGAACTTGTCGTCCTGACGGAAAGCGCGGGCGCTGAGGTGGTGGAGCGAACCGTTCAGGTGCGTCCTTCCGCGGAAGCGGCTACCCTCATCGGCTCCGGTAAGGTGGAAGAGATCACGGCGGCCGTACAGAGCCTGAAGGCCGACGTAGTGATCTTCGATCGCGACCTTTCTCCCACGCAACAGCGAAATCTGGAAAAGCTGCTGCAATGCAAAGTCATTGACCGCACCCAGTTGATTCTCGATATCTTCGCCAGGCGCGCCAAGACACGCGAAGGCCAGTTGCAAGTCGAACTGGCTCAGCTGAATTATCTTCTGCCGCGCCTCGCTGGCCGCGGAATTGAGATGTCAAGGCTCGGCGGCGGAATCGGGACGCGAGGTCCGGGTGAGACCCAGCTTGAGACCGACCGGCGCATGATCTTCCGGCGCATCCGGAAGATCGAAGAAAGCCTGGAAGGAGTACGCAGCGGCCGTACCGTGCAGCGGCGGCAAAGACAGGCTGTTCCGCTGGCCACCATTGGTCTTGTGGGTTATACCAACGCGGGAAAGTCAACACTGTTCAACCGTTTCACGGGCGCTGACGTGCTGGCGGACGCGAAGATGTTCGCTACGCTGGACCCGACCGTCCGCCACCTGACGCTGCCCTCGCGCCGCAGAGTCCTCCTCAGCGACACGGTGGGATTCATCCGTCACCTTCCCACCACATTGGTGAAGGCATTCCGCGCCACTCTGGAAGAAGTAACGGAGGCTTCGCTGCTACTGCATGTGGTTGACGTTTCCTCCCCACACGCGGCGAACCACACCGAGCACGTGTTGAAGGTCTTAGCCGAAATCGGTGCCGAGGCAACCCCTCAGTTACTGGTGTTCAACAAACTTGACCTGCTGCCGGAAGCCGATGCAGACCCCGAAACAGTATGCCGCAGAGTGCTGGGAAACACGGTGGTTTCGGGAGCACCTCCGCAAGCAGTGGCAGTCTCGGCGAAGTCCGGTGAAGGGTTCGATAAACTTCTGGCACGCATCGACGAGATGCTGCCGCTCGATCCTCTGTCAAACGTGAAATTCCGGTTCCCCCACACCGATGGCGCGCCGCTCCACTTTCTTCACGAATATGCCCGGGTCATCGAGAAACGAGTGAACGAAGAGTATTCTGAAGTGGTAGCCGAGACGCCGGAGTCGGTAAAGAAGCGGCTGGCAGCCTACGTGGTAGAAGAACATTAAGAAGTTTGCGAGGCGGGCAGCTTGCCCACATACCTAGCCAAATGAATCTGCCGAACGCACTCACGCTGCTGAGAATCTTCTTCGTCCCATTGCTGGTTGCAGTGCTGGTGCAGGAGAACCTGCGATTTTACGCTGCTGGTTTTGTGGTGAGAAATGAATGGCTGGCTCTGTCGATATTCTGGATCGCCGCGCTGACTGACCTGCTGGATGGCTACCTGGCGCGGCGCTGGCATCAGATCACGACTGTAGGCACGCTGCTGGATCCCATTGCGGACAAACTGTTGGTTTCCGCGGCATTGATCTCGCTAGTCCAGGTTCATGTGGTGCCCGCCTGGATGGTAGTAATCGTGGTTGGCCGGGAGTTTGCTATTTCGGGGTTGCGCAGCATCGCGGCAGCCGAAGGCTATATCATCAACGCAAGCGATTTAGGAAAGACCAAGCTTGTGACGCAGGTACTGGCGATCAGCCTGCTGATGCTGAGCATTCATTGGAGCTGGTTGAAGGACACCGCGCTGTTGGCAATGTGGGGCGTCGTTTTCTTTGCCACCCTTTCGGCCGTGCTGTATTTCCGCAAATTCTGGAAGGAAGTGGACGGCAAGATCAAGGTCAGGCGCCGCCAGGAGTTGTTGCTCCTTCAACGGCTCCAGCGGAGGCGAGAACGGGCGGCGTCCCGGACGGCGGCGGCACGAGATTGACGATGCGGTATAGGGCTGCGGCGTCGATGGGCTTTGCGAGGTAGTCGTCCAGCCCGGCCGCCAGGCATCGCTCACGATCCCCTGCCATCGCCCCGGCCGTGACGGCGACAATCCGCAACCGGCTGCCAGTTGCTTTCTCGCGTTCACGAATCATCATCGTCGCCTCGAATCCATCCATCTCCGGCATCTGCATGTCCATCAGGATCAGATCGAATGGCTGGCGCGCCGAAATACCGACTGCTTCCGTTCCGCTGGCCACCACAGTTACCGCATGGCCCTTCTTCATCAGAAGTGCCGAAATCAATCTCTGATTGACCGCGTTGTCCTCCGCCACCAGAATTCGTAGCGGGCGCGAAATAGCGGCGAATGGATCGTTTCTAAACTCCCTGCCAGCGGCCAATTTCGTCGCCGCGGCGCGCTTGAATTCCGCTGTGAAGTGGAAGGTGCTGCCTTTTCCTACCTCACTCTCGAGCCACATTTTTCCATTCATCAACGCCACCAATTGGGTGCAGATGGCGAGGCCTAAACCGGTCCCCCCATACTTTCGCGTAACCGATTCATCCGCCTGCCGGAACGGCTCAAGAATAAGCGCCTGCTGGTCCCTGGGAATCCCAATCCCCTGATCCTTGACGCTGAAGTGCAGTGAAATGGTATCGGCGGCCGGCGCCTCATCGGCGAACGGCGGCTCATTTACCCGCAGCAAAACTTCGCCGGCGTCAGTGAACTTGATGGCGTTTCCCAGAAGGTTCACAAGGATCTGCCGCAATCTGCCCGGGTCGCCGCAGATGAAAGCGGGAACACCGCTCTCGATCTTGCAATTCAGCACCAGACCTTTCTCTCGCGAGCGATATGCCAGCATCCCCAGGACGTCGTTGAGGTGCCCGGCAAGATCAAACTCGATATACTCCAGATCGAGCTTCCCGGCCTCTACCTTGGAAAAGTCCAGAATGTCGTTGATGACGGACAGAAGCGAGGTGGCGGACGAGCGGACCAGTTGCAGATTATTTCTCTGTTCCGGATCGAGTGGGGAGTCCAGCGTCAGATCTGTCATGCCGATGATGCCGTTCATTGGCGTGCGGATCTCGTGGCTCATGTTGGCCAAAAACTGACTCTTAAACTGAGTGGCACGCTGCGATTCATGCAGCAGGCGTTCAATTTCCAGTTTCTGTCCTTCGACGTTTTTCTTTTCCTCGATTACTTTCGCCTGTGCCCGCAGCAGTTCCGCCGTGCGCT
Source organism: Bryobacteraceae bacterium (assembly GCA_040002435.1). Classification (GTDB taxonomy): domain Bacteria; phylum Acidobacteriota; class Terriglobia; order Bryobacterales; family Bryobacteraceae; genus JANXXV01. The sequence goes on along the minus strand of JBDUEM010000008.1, from coordinate 45,231 downwards.
GTTGAACGGCTGCCTCCAATTTCCTCTGCGTCTTGATGATATTGCCGAAGCGCCACATCCACAGGACACTCGCCATACTCAGGAGTGCGATAAAACAAGAGATTCGGAAAGGCAACGCCTGCCACCATGCGGGCAGAATGGAGAAGGACACGTTCGCGGCGGAAACGTTCCAGTTGCCTTCCGAATTCCGGGCCATCACTTCGAAGGTGTAGTCGCCTGCGGGCAAGCTGGGATAACGTACTTCCCGCACGCGGGCTTCCGTCCAACTTTCTTCCAGTCCTCGCAGACGGTAGCGGAACCGCACGGAGGCATCATTCACATAGGTGAGCGCCGTAAAGGCGGCTGTGAATGTACCGTCGGAGTATGGAACCGAGGGAGTCCCCTGCAACTTCTGCAGGCTGCCGCCCAGCGAATAAGACGTGATGATCGCAGGCGGAAGATGCGTCAGTGCCAACTTGGGAAGCCGGAAATGAGAAAGACCCTGGCTGGTGCCGATCCACACCGAGCCATCGTCATCGCCCCAAAACGCATTTCCATTGCAATCGTCCCAAACGAGGCCATCCGCACTTCCGTAGTGACGCCACTTGGTTCCGTCCAGGAAATCAACACCGTCGTCAGTGGTATGCCAAAGCCTGCCGAAAACATCCGTTTCCAGGGCGATCGCGAGAGCCGGCATTAAGCCAGGACGGGGCCGAACGGTTTGGATGAACAAACGGCTCCCTTCGAAGGTAATCCTGGCAATTCCGGAGCCACCGCGAAAGCCCACCCAGAGGCTGCCGTCGGAGGTTTGCGCCAGGCGTTCAAAGCGATAGTTGGGAAGACCGTCCTTGATGCTGAATTTCTCCCATTTGTCGCCCGTGAGCCGCAGCAGGCTGCCGCGTCCTCCAATCCACAGACGGTTCTCGCGATCCAGCAGAAAACGGTCAAAAGCGGCAGCGTGTTCGTAGCCCGGCGGTTCCGTATATTCGAAATGGAAGCGGCCGTTCTTGCTTGTTCCGCGAAACAAGCCGCCGCGTGCCGCAAGCCAAAGGTGGCCGTTTCCATCAAAAGCAGAATGAAAAATGTGATTGTTGGTAAGCCCGGATTCCGCTCCATAGACTTGGGTAGAATTCTTTTCTGGATCGATTCGAGCCAGCAGGCCCGAGGAGCTTCCGATCCAAAGAGTTCCATCCGCAGCCGGCAGGATATGATCGACGGTCAGCGCCTTCCGTCCCAGTTTCCAGTTCTGCCATCGCGCAGGGATTCCAGTTTTTCCGGCCTTCAGGAAATAGAGGCCCATGTCGTTACCGGTCCAAAGCGTTCCATTGAAATCCCGGACAATCGCCCAGATGTTGGCGTTCCCTAATCCTTCCGCCTCGGTATACGATTCCCACTGACGGTATCCTTTCCATCGCGCAAGCCCGGACCCCGCCAATCCGACCCACAAAGATCCTTCGCGGTCCTGAATGACCGATGTGACGGAATCGGCCGTCAGCCCACGGTCCTTGCCAACCAGATCCCACCCGTTGTCGGTTCGGCGAGCCAGGCCCAGGTCAGTCGGGATCAGAAGCGTACCTTCCCGATCTATGTAAAGCGAGGAGAAAGCATTGGAAGCAGGCAGGTCAGCGGTGCGATCCTGAAATGTATCGGAGCCCTTTTGTAGAACGAAAAGGGAGTCGGCGGAACGAGCCCAGAGGTTCCCTCCGGCGTCTGTGATCAAAGATGCCGCCTTGTTGGGAGTTACCTTCAAGTCACCGCTGTAAGGAGAAACAGCATCCCCTCGAAGCTGGCAGATCTTACTGGCGCACCAGAGCCACACATTGTCGGCAGCGTCGACAAAAATGCCGGAGACATCGGGTCTTTCCACCGGTGGCACGTGGAGTTGAAAGCGATAAGCGCCGTTTTCACGGACACCCACGAACAGCCCTTTTCCAGTGCCAACGAAAAGGCGGCCCCGGGAATCAGAGGCGATCGCGTTCTGGCGCACGGCTTCCACGCCGGAGACTTTCATCACCACGCGTTCAAATTTACTTTGACCGTAACCGGTGTCTCCGCGCTTGGCCAAGCCTACGCTGGTTCCGATCCACAGCACACCGTCGTGAGTCTCGTACATCGACTCCACGCTTGACCCCGGAAGCCCATCTTCCACTCCGTAGCGGACAAACTGAGATCCGTCGTAACGGAACAGGCCATTTTGCGTACCCACCCAGAGAAAGCCCGCATGGTCCTGGAGCAGGCATTGGGGCGTAAGGTTCGTTAAGCCCTGTTGTTGGCCATAATACTGAAATGTGAAGCGCTGCCCAAAAAGGGCAGGCGTCATGAAAGCCAACCAGATGAAAAGCACTGCCTTAAGCATCGATATCGTGTTGCTTCTGGAAACTACGTTTGCAAAAAAGGCCCAGTTTCACCGCGCCAGCTCAGAGCCGCTACATTTTTCGCCGCGAAATTATTTGGAAATTCTCCCGGGTAAACACGACCATCATTACCTGGCCATGCGTTCCTAACGGGCCGATTGATCTGCCATTCCAACGAACATCAAGACCTGCGGCGTTGCCAGTTACCAGCTTCGCGTTTTCCAGGCCTTCGATATTCTTGGTTTGGCTGGCATCGAGAACCCCACTGAAGACCGTCTTGCCGTCTGATGAAACCTTGACCCACGTTCTTTCTTTGGCAGACAGTCCCACTGAGAGTTTCGCGGTCTCAGCCTTCGTTTGATCCGCTACCGCCGGAACTTCAGCAACGGTCACCGGTGCGGCAACCTCTGCAGCAGCCGGCGGAATATCAGACTTTGGCGGGACAGTTGCAATTGCTTGCGGCGCATGAGGCGGCGCCGCTTGAACCACAGGAACCGGATCGGGCAGGCGATCTCCAGGACCTTGTTGGTTTTTCTGCCACCAACGATAGAATCCGCCACCGCCGGCTAGTGTAGACAACAACAAAGCGGCCGCCCATATTGCCCGGTTAGGAAACCGGGAAATCCGGCCTTCGGTCTTAGCTACCTGATAAGAAACACTCAGCGCGGGAAGCGGATCTTGTACCTCAGCAGGCATCACTTTCTCTACATCTGGTTCTACCAGGCCGAAATCCAGGCCGAGCGCGCGGGAGTATTGTTTAACGAAACTCTTGTAAAAGAACCCGCCCGGTATAATCGACACGTCATCTTGCTCAATCGCTTCAAGATAGCGTGCGCTGATGCAAGTTTCACTTGCTATGGCAGAAATTGAACGGTTCTGCCTCAGACGCTCATTGCGGAGCTTTTCACCGACAGAGTGCATAAGAACAAGCTGGTAATACGGTCTAGGGCTATAATACTACAGTTGCAATCACAGAACTTGGGTGTACCCTTCTCGGTGATCGTAGTTAACTTCAATCGACGGGAGCTCTTACGAGCTTGTCTGCTCTCGCTGGCGCAACAGAGTGTGGACAAAATGGAAGTGATCGTTGTGGACAACGGTTCGTCGGACGGCTCTGCGGAGATGGTGGAACGCGATTTCGCACAGAACGCCAAGTTCTCACTGCAACTGATTAAGAACAAGGAGAATCACGGTTTCTGCGGCGCAAACAACCAGGGCATACGCCTTGCGGGTGGAAAATTTGTGGCTCTTTTGAACAACGATGCCGAGGCCGAGCCTGACTGGCTTACCGAACTCTCAAAGCCATTACTGGCACGCGAAGACATCGGCATGACGGCTTCCAAGATTCTGGTTCACGAGAATCCGCGGCGGATCGATAAGGTTGGGCACCTCATCTACCTGGATGGTCAGAATCGCGGGCGCGGCGCCGGCCAGATGGATGACGGACAGTTCGACAAGATGGAAGAAGTGCTTTGGCCTGACGGATGTGCGGCGATGTATCGCAAATCGATGCTGGACGACATCGGCGGGTTCGACGAAGACCTGTTCGCTTATGGTGACGATGCGGAATTAGGAATGAGGGCCAGGATTGCGGGTTGGGGATGTATCTATGCACCGCATGCCGTGGTGCGGCATCACCGGGGCGCCACCCTCGGCGTACTGTCGAGCCGCAGGCTGGAACTGATCGAGCGCAACCGCGCCCTGCTCGCTCTCCGGCATTTCCCTCCGGTGATGCTTTTTCTCAGCGTCTTTTACTTTCTATTGCGGTTGGGTGCCGGCGCCTGGGCAGCAGTGCGCGGCAAAGGAGAGGTTGGCAAATTTCCAGGAGTCTCCGGGAAGACGCGCGCGGCTGTTGCCGTCCTTGTAGGAAACTGGGAAGCACTGACCATGGCTCCCCTCACCATTCGAAAGCGGCGCAATGACCGCCGCTCCCGCAAGCTCAGTAACCGGCAGATCCGAAGGCTGCTGTGTCAGTATCGCATTTCGCTGAAAGAATTGATGGAACAAGCAATTTGATTGAGACTCCCGACGGTGAATCCTGTCCGGCGTGCGGAAGCAGGCACACGCGAAGCCTGTTCCGCGCCAAGGATCGCCTGTATCACACGACGGACAAGAGCTTTCTGATTGTGGAGTGCCTCGGTTGCTCAATGATTCGGCTGTTCCCCTGGCCGAGCCCCACCGAGCTGAAGACCTACTACCCAGACACTTATTGGTATACGGCAGAGGAGGCGACGGCCGACCGCCTGGAGAATCTTTACCGCAGGTTTGTCCTTCTAGATCACGTCCACTTCGTTCGCCGTGCTCTCCTGGAGGCAAAAGAGACGGGACCTGTGCTCGACGTGGGTTGCGGCGGAGGCCTCTTTTCGCGCATGTTGGGTGAGCGCGGGTTTAAGGTCATGGGACTCGACTTTTCAATCGAAGCAGCGGACATCGCGTGGCATAAGAATGGCGTTCCGGTAGTTTGTGGAACACTTTCCAGCGCGCCGCTGCAGCCATCCAGCTGTGCCGGGATCACGATGTTTCATGTTCTGGAGCATCTCTACGATCCTGCATCCTATCTGCAGGCTGCGCACACGCTCCTCCGGCCCAACGGCCGGCTGGTGATTCAGGTTCCAAATGCCGCTTGCTGGCAGTTTCTGCTTTTAGGGGAAAGTTGGAACGGAATCGACGTGCCCAGGCATCTGGTGGACTTTCGAGCCGAGGACATGGATTCGCTTCTGGATCACTGTGGCTTTGAAGTGCTTCGCCACAAATACTTCTCTCTTCGTGACAACCCCGCGGGACTGGCCAGCAGCCTGGCGCCCGGGCTGGATCCGATGGCGCGGCGTGTCAGAAAAATAAAGGAGACGGCGGGCATCAGAATCGGGAAGGATCTCCTGTATCTCGGTCTGGTCTTGGCGGCTTTACCTTTCACCATTCTGGAGGCGGCCTGCCGCGCGGGGTCCACCGTTATGATAGAAGCGCGGAAGAAAGGGTGAGCTACTCACGATTGCAACAGCGGCTGCCTCCCTTTTTGAGGCGCTACGTTTTGCACTTTGAGGCGGCAATCGACGACGCCGTTGCCCGGTTTTCCTCAACATTGGCGGACCGCGCAAGGATCCTGGACGCCGGCGCCGGCGAAGGGAAGTTTGCAGGTGTATTCAGCCGGCACCAATACACAGGTGTCGATTTGGGAATTGGCGATACGGACTGGAACTACGCAGGACTAGACGCGCTGGCTGACCTGGAGCGGCTTCCCTTCCTCGACGACACCTTCGATGCCTGTATCAATATTGTGACTCTGGAACACGTAAGGGAACCGGCGGCTGTAGTCAAAGAGCTATATCGCACCCTCAAACCGGGCGGCGCGATTTTGCTGGTGACTCCCCATGAATGGGAAGAACATCAGCAACCGCACGACTACTTCCGGTATACACGCTTCGGAATGGAGTATCTGCTAAAGAACGCCGGATTCACGGGGCTGGTAATCGAACCGGTAGGCGGGTTTTTCCGGCTGCTCTCACGGAGGCTCCTGAATGGACTGCAGTTCTTTCCTGGTATTTGGGTGATTCCAGCGGCATTGATCTTGGTGCCTCCCGCGTTGGTGCTGCCGCTGTTTGACGGTCTTGACGACAGGCGTAATTTTACTTTGGGGTATGTATGCACAGGTCGAAAATAGTTGCGCTGGCACTTTTCACGGCCGCCGGACTTGCAGCCGCCGACTTTAGCGGCGCCTCGGCGCTCGAATTCACGGCCAAGGCCGTAGCTTTCGGTCCCCGGCCGGCGGGATCGGAAGCAAACCAGAAATTGCAGAGCTACATCGCGGCTCAGCTTAGGGGCTTCGGATGGAATGTGCAGGAGGATTCCTTTGTAGCCGATACGCCTTTGGGCCAAAAAACGATGAAGAATATTATCGCGAAACGGTCCGGCTCCTCCGGCAAGGCACTCGTCGTCAGCGGGCACTTTGACACCAAATTGATGCCTTTAACTCCGTTCGTCGGCGCGAACGACGGAGGATCCTCCACCGGGTTGCTGCTGGAATTGGCGCGTGTGCTTGCCAAGCAGTCGCGCAAGGATGATCTTTACCTTGTTTGGTTCGACGGCGAAGAAGCCTTTGTCAATTGGACCGACACAGACAGCGTTTATGGTAGCCGTCATCTTGCCGCCAAATGGGCCGCCGACGGGACGGCGCAAAAAATAAAGGCGTTGATCAACGTGGATATGATCGGTGACCGGGATCTGGAGTTGGTGAATGAAGTGAATTCGGCGGAAGGGCTGCGCAAACTGGTGTGGGAAACGGCCGCCGACCTGGGTTACGCGAAACAGTTTCCGCGCGACATGCAGCCGATCGCAGACGACCATATTCCCTTCGTGCGGCTGGGCGTGAACGCCATCGACCTTATTGATTTTGATTACGGGCCGGGCCATTCGTACTGGCACAACCGGCAGGATACATTGGATAAATTGAGTGCGGCAAGCTTCGATGTGATGGGGAAAGTGATCCTCGAGGTACTGCACAAACTGGAGACGAAATGAGAAGACGACAAGTGTTGCAGATGGCCGGTCTGAGTGCGATGCCGTTGTTCGCGGCAGGTGGGGCGAAGCTGCCAAACGGAACGCTGGACGAGGCTAAGGCGAAGTTGACCAAAGAGGCGTTCGGCGACCTCCGCATCTACTACGATGGACCGACCGACCAGTTGAAGGCCATGACCGCGGGGAGCCTGCGCCTCAAGCCGGGAATGACGCCCCACCCTCCGCACCAGCATCCCGAAGAGGAGTTTATGGTGGTGACCGAAGGCACCGGCGAGATCCTAATCGACGGCAAGACCACGAAGGTGGGGCCGGGGTCAATGATGTACTCGGCGGCAGGCAAACTGCACGGCATCGTCAATACCGGAAAAACGCCGCTCTTGTTCTATTTTTATAAGTGGAAGGCGTAAGTCAGTCTCTCTTCACGCGATCCCAATCTTCGGCGTTGAACGAGTGCCCCGGGCCTGCGGGACTGTCGATTTCCTTCACTGTGAACTTCACCGTGCCGCCGCTTACCTGCGCGGAGACATGCTGGAAGAACCAGCCTTCGCGGAACCCCTGGCCCACCTTCTGCCCGCGCGCTATCGAACCGCCGGAGCTGCCCACCACCATGTACGTGATGCCGTCCTGCTTCATGTACATGAACTGATGCATATGGCCGTTGATGATACCGGTAACGCCGTATTTCCTGGCGAGCTGGTGAAGCGGAAAATCGCCGCTTTTGAACATCACGTAGGGAATCCAAAATGGGCGGTGAAAGAAGATGAATTTTGGAGATTTACCCTTATTCTTGTCCAGATCGTTTCGCAGGAATTCCATCTGCGATTCGGAAAGCTCATTGCTGCCTGAATTGTCCAGTACGGTGAAATGAGACTGCTCATGGTCAAAGCTATAGGAGGTCGGCCTTTTGGTTTGCTCTTCGTAGATCCTTCTGGAGGCTTCTGAGAAAACGTCGTGATTTCCCGGCGTGAAATACAGTGCTAAATGGATCCAAAGGGGCCGTAGCGCAACCCACTCGCGCTCGGCGCGGGAGTCATCGCCCCCCTCGATGGTATCTCCGGTATTGATCACGAAGGCGGGATGAAGCGCCTCCACCTCCCGCAGGACGCGTTCGTATACTCCGGGAGCGGCTCCGCCGGTTCGATCGCCCACGATCGAAAAGCGAAAACTGTTGGAAGGTGCGGAATCTGCAGCGTAACCGCAGCAGCCGGCGGCAACAACGGCGGCAATCCACAGCCATGCGATGCGGGGCATTCCTTAAGTGTAACGGTCGCTCGCATGTTCAGACTGAATGAGCGCCGGGCAGCGGCGGGCCCGAGTTACCGCTTACCTGAGCGGGTTACGTTCGGGCGCAAGCCGCCCTGGGTTTCACGGGTTCATTTGACTGACTATTGGCTTCGTTTCGCATTCGTCGGGTTGACGAAGTTTGATCCGCCAGACCCAAAATATGTCGAACCTGCCCCGGGGCCTTGCGTAAGTTTGTTCAGCGGAAAGTGTTAAATGCGAAACTCTTTTGCTAAGCGGGGAATCATACTGGCAAGGAGTGTTTTTTATGAAAAAAAATTGCAATGATACCTTGCTTTGGATTGCTGCTTGCACTAACGAGTAATGCACAGGAAGTTCCGCGCTTTACGTTTGGTGCGAGCGGTGGATTCACGCAGGCCGTAGGCGGTTCGGGCCGCCGGCTCGATATGGGCTGGAACGCGGGCGCTGGCGGAGGCGTTAACTTTAACTCTCACCTCGGGGCATTGCTGGAGTTCCAATACAACGATATGGGGGTGAACGCGGCGAATCTGGCCAATCTGGGTTTTCCGGGCGGATCTCTGAAGTTGTGGTCCCTCACCGTGGATCCGATTCTTCATCTCAATCCGAGAGGCCCGGTGGATGTTTATCTGGTCGGGGGCGGTGGACTTTACCACCGTACGCAGGAATTTACCGCGCCCACGGTCGCGACTGTCACCGGCTTTGATCCGTACTTTGGCTACTACCCGGTGAACGTTCCGGCCAATCAGGTATTAAGCTCTTATACAGTAAATAAACCAGGCGTAAATGGCGGGATAGGCGTTTCTTTTGGGACTAAATGGAGCGCAAAGGTTTTTGCGGAAGCCCGCTATCACCGCATGTTTATTGGAGACCGACACACGGACTACCTGCCCGTATCCTTCGGAATCCGTTTCTAAATGTCACCTACTGCGTGGGGGCGTAATACCCTCTTCGGTATTCCGTCCTCAACGCAGGGTTCTGATTCTTCACGGCCAATTTCACTTTTCTGTACTTTCCATCAAGCTCTGTGTTCGTGGATACGTACCCAAGTACATATTGGTTGCGCAGTTCCAGGCCAATTCGTTCGCTGATAGGAGACAGGTCGGAAAAACTGGATACCGGGTAATGGCGGCCCCCTGTCATCTCGGCCAGGGCAGTCAGTAAGTCGGGTCCGCTCTGTTCTTCGCGCGAGACTTCCTCCAAGGCTGCATCAAAAATGCCCATCGCGTAAAGTTGCACATCCGATTCAGACATCGCCACGCGGATCTGGCCGGCGGTGTGGCGGCTTCGGTTGTCGCCGCCATCCGACAGGACCACGATGGCCTTGCGTGGGTTTCTCGCGTTCTTCATTTCTGCCAGCGCCATTGAGATCGCATCCAGCAAAGAGGTCCGGCCAAAAGGCCGCACCCTTCCTACCTGACGAAGGATGTCCCGCGGATTGTTTGTGAATGGGACATCCAGCTTCGGTCTTTCGTTGAAGTGAATCAGAAAGAACTCATCGCCGGGATTGGCGGTCTTGCAAAAAGCCACGGCGGATTCCGCGGCCGTTCGCATCCTGTTTCGCATGCTGCCGCTGGCGTCCAATAAGAAGCCAACGGATAAGGGCGCATCCTGTTTGGAGAAGGAAACGATCTTCTGCGGGGTGTTATCTTCCAGGAGTTCGAAATCCTCCCGCTTCAGATCTGTGAGTGACACACCTCGTTCTGTGGTCACGTGCACGGGTATGGTGACTAACGACACTCCCGAGCGAATGGTCGCTAGTTCCGCCGGAGCGGCTGAACTCAATCCAATAATCCAAAACAGGAATACGGGCTTCTTTAGCGAAATCATCTGAATGCTCTTTTGGCGGAGTATAACACTCCGCGACGAGTGGAAAAAGCTACCTCGGCCTGCGCGGATTCCAGTGGCGGATTTGCGATTGAGCATCCATCAACTGATCCGCTGTCATTTTCTCGGCCAGAGGCTCCAGCATCTTGGGTCTTGAAGCATCGTGCCTGCCCGCCAATGTGAACCATTTATAGGCCTGGGTATAGTCCTGCGGGAGAGCCGTGCTGCTGAAGTATAGCCCGCCGAGGTAAAACTGCGCTGTCTGGTCGTCCTGTTCCGCAGCCAGATGGAGCCACAGAAGTGCCAGGCGATAGTCCTGCGCCACCCCTTTCCCGGATGCGTACATGAGTCCAAGGAATAACTGCGCCGGCGCGTAGTCCCGCGCCGCCGACAGACGGAACCACCTGACGGCCTCGGTGTGATTTTGCGGAATACCTTCGCCCCGCTCGCACATCAACGCGAAGTCGTACTGCGCTACAGGGTCGCCGGTCTGGGCCAGTCGCAGTGATTGAACGGCCCGGGCGTAGCCACGGTTCACATACTGCTCCGTCTGCGCGGCAGCGACGGCCGGCAGAACCAAGGACAAGAAAAGGAAGATGATCACCATTGCAATTGGGATCATCTCCCGGCGCGGCTTCAATTCCAATAGACTTGGTGTACTTGCGGTACCAACTAAATGCTTAGAACCAAAGGGTCACTACGTGTGGCGGAAGTGGGACAGGATTTTCGACATCACGGTGGGATTGGTGATGCCAAAACTTTTCACTGCCGCTTCCTCATCGGAACAGATTTCGAACAGTCCATCGAGGCGTGTGACCTGTAGAATGTCCCGGATCTTCTTGGGCACATACAGAAGCTTGAGGCTCCCTCCCCGCCGGCCTACCTTCGTAAAGCAGCCGACCAGTTCACCCAGGCCCGCGCTGTCGCAATAAGTGACGCCGCGCAGGTTCAGGAGCAACTTCTTATGGCCTCGCTCCAGTTCTGTATTCAACGTTTCCCTAAGCAGATCCGACTCATCGCCAAGCGTGATGCGGCCGCTGAAATCAATGATGGACACGGTGTCCACCTGCCGCACTGATGCTTGGAAACTCAAGGGTTACGCTCCTTTGTGAGATCTTATGAGAATGGTAACAGCTAGTTTGTTCATCTTACTGGCAGCGCAAATCGCCGTTAGTGAGACGCCCGAATGCATCTACTATAACGGCAAAGTGGTGACTGTGGGAAATATTCCTCGGGCCGAAGCATTTGCCGTCAAGGGCGCCCGGTTCCTCGCCGTGGGATCGACGGAGGCCATGAGGAAACTGGCCGGCCCTTCGACGAAACTGGTCGATCTGAAAGGTCGCACGGTATTGCCCGGACTAATGGACAGTCACACGCATCCGATCACTGCCGCCCTGAGCGAGAAGGACGGAGCAATCCCCACTTTTCATACCATCGCCGACGTCCAGTCCTATGTCACTAAGCTGGCCAAGAGCCAAAAGACAGAACAGACGATCTATGTACCAAAGGTCTACGCGAGTAGACTGCAAGACCTCCGTTACCCGACCCGGCAAGACCTGGACAAGGCCGCGCCGGGCCGCGTGGTGCTGCTCGACACCGGATATAACGCCGTCTTAAGCTCGGCGGCACTGGCGAAAGTGTCCATTGATCGCGACACGAAACAGCCGGCGAACGGACGGATTCAGAAAGATGCCGCGGGCGAACCGAACGGATTGATCCTTGGGGCGGCGCAACTTTGGAGTTCCCTGAAGCCGCCTTCCACGGCGAGCGTGGAGGAACAGGTACGGGCGCTGCAGAAAATGCAAACCGCCTACAATGCGGTCGGGATCACCAGCACGGTGGACCGGGGCCTGAATGCCGAAGGCTTTCGAGTCTATCAGGAATTGCAGAAGCGCGGGGGCATTACCGTACGCAGCAACCTCACTTTCTTGATGGATGGAACCGGCGATCCTAAAGAACTGACACGCACGATAGAGGCTATCCCCTTCGTAACCGGCTTTGGCGACGATTGGGTGCGGGTCGGGGCTATCAAGGTGGTCGCCGATGGCGGCATTCTGCTGGGTACGGCTTATTTGCGCGAGCCCTACGGCACCCACACTGAAGTTTATGGATATGAAGATCCGCACTACCGCGGAGTGCTCGCGGTGCCGGCGGCAAATCTGGTTGAGATGGCACGCACGGCGAACCGGCTGGGTTGGCAGATGACGGCCCATACGACGGGCGGAGGCGCAACGGACCTGCTGTTGGATGCCTATGAGGCGGCGAATCGCGAACATTCCATCGTGGGCCGGAGATTCACGGTAACTCATGGCAACTTCCCTAACGCGCAGGCCATCGCTCGGGCAAAGAAGCTCGGCGTGGCTTTCGACGTACAGCCGGCCTGGCTACATTTGGATGGACACGTAATGAAAAACGTCTTTGGCCCCGACCGCATCCGCGACTTTCTTCCCTTGCGGACCCTGCTTGATCAGGGACTCGTTGTGGTGGGAGGCTCTGACCATATGATCCGGTTCGACTCACGCGAGGCGATCAATCCATACAATCCGTTTTTCGGCATGTGGATGGCGATTACAAGACGGACCGCCGACGGTGCGGTGCTGCATCCCGAGCAGGCAATCACCCGGGAAGAGGCTCTGCGCATGTGGACTTCGAGTGGTGCCTATCTCACCTTCGAAGAGAAAGTGAAAGGATCCATCGAGGTGGGCAAACTGGCGGACTTCGTCGTCATTTCGAAGGATTTCGCAAAGTGCCCGGTAGATGAAATTAAAGATATCGAGGCACTGTTGACCGTCGTTGGCGGAAGGACGGTCTACCAGGCGCCGGCCTATTGATGAGTGATGTTGCGGATGAAATCCACCTCATCCTGCTTATAAGGTGAGCCGTCCGTGCGGAACACCTCGTGGAACCAAACCTCCGGTTCACGGTCCACGTAAGGTTTTTGCCAGGAATCCCATGGCAGATGCGTCTGCGCCTTTCCGGCAACGAGGCCCCAATTATAGGCGGCTACGTGATACTTCTTGGCCACCGGCATGCTGCCTTGAAAGGTGCTCTTGTTTCCACGGGCCATGTACTCGGTGCAGAGGATGGGCCGCTTGTAGCGCTGCAGCCACACGATGCGCTCTTCGAATTCGGCAGGCGCACCGTAGTTGTGAAACGAGATAACGTCTGACTCGTCCAGCTGGAGCTTCTCCATTGCGGAGAGCTTCGCAGGATCGGACCAATTTCCCTTCCAGACGCCGCTGGTCAATGGCTGCCTGGCGCCCGCCTCCCGCGCCCATTGAAAAGCCTTGGGCAGCAAAACCAGCACCAACTCAACTTTATTCGCCGGCTCCAGTTTGCGATAGCTCGAGTTATTCAGATTGTCAGGCTCATTCCAGATATCCCAGGCAAGCACCCGTTTGTCTCGCGCGAAGGCATGAACCACCCCTTTCACGTAGGCTTCCAGCCGAGGGTATTGGGCGGGATCCTTCAGTGCTTCTGCGCCTGGGCTCTGCATCCAGCCGGAATTGTGAACGCCCGGTTTGGGCGCTCGCTGCTTTCCTGTTTTCGGAAACGGATCCCAGCATGAATCGAACAGCACGAAGATCGGCTTGATATGGTGCTTGTCCGCGATGCGAAGAAACTCGCCAATGCGCTTCTGAAATCCGCGGGGGTCCTGCTGCCAGAGCAGATCATGCAGAAACACCCGCATGGAATTCATGCCGATGCTTTCGGCCCAACCAAGTTCCTGGTCGATCCGTTTCGGATCGAACGTATCAGCCTGCCACATCTCCAATTCATTAATAGCCGTGGCGGGGATATAGTTGCCGCCTACCAACCATGGCTGCTTCGCATACCAGGCGTTCGCGGCCGCCTCTGTCCATGGCTTCGTTTGTGCGAAAGCGGCGTCCAGAAACAGCAGGGCGAGCAGAAAAAGATGGCGCATTCTCATTTCAGTTCGATGCCAATTCTAACAGGAGATACAATACCTTCGTGAATCGCCGAACATTCTTAGGTGCCGCCGCAAGCCTCGCTCTTGCCGAAACGAAAGTGCAAGCCGCTCCCATTCCGATCATCGACACGCATATCCATCTCTTCGATATCTCGCGTCCGGAAGGGGTACCGTGGCCGGACAAAACCAACTCCGTCCTTTACAAGTCGGCGCTCCCGGCACGTTATCGAAAACTTGCGGTGCCGCTCGGCATCACCGGCGCCATCGAGGTGGAGGCCAGCCCCTGGCTCGAAGACAACCAGTGGGTCCTCGATACCGCGGCGAAGGACACCATCGTCGTTGGCACCGTAGGCGATCTTGAGCCCGGAAAACCTGACTTCCGAAAGCAACTTGACCGTTTCCACAAGAACCCTCTGTTCCTCGGCATTCGCTACGGCAATCTTTGGGGCCGCGATCTGGGAGCGGAGTTGTCGAAACCTGCTTTTGTCTCCGATCTCAAAGCCCTCGCCGACGCGGGGATGGTGCTGGATACCGCGAATCCGAATCCCGCGCTGGTAGCGCAAGTGGTACGGGTTACGGACCTGGTTCCAAACCTGCGCGTTGTCATCGATCATTTGCCTCAAATGAACCCTCCTTCCGACGCGGCGGCGCTAAAGGCGTACCAATCGACTTTGCGCGAAATCGGCAAACGGCCACAGGTGTACGTCAAGATCTCTGAAGTGTTACGACGGGTGAACGGCAAGGTTCCTACAGACCTGAATTTTTACCGCGGACGAATCGACGAATTGTTCGGCGTCTTCGGAGAGAATCGGGTGTTGTACGGGAGCGACTGGCCCAACAGCGACACTTGGGCCGAGTATCCGCAGGTATTGAGCATCGTGCGAGACTATTTCAACACGAAGGGTCCGGCTATCGCGGAGAAGTACTTCTGGAAGAACTCCGTGGCCGCCTATCATTGGGTCAAGCGCGCGCCCGGTCAACCTGGATAACCCACTTGAGGAATACGAAAATGAAACTGGCCATCTTATTTACCCTTCCCATCCTCGCCTACGCACAGGCCGACTACGATCTGCTGCTGCGGGGCGGACACGTAATCGACGCGAGAAATCACATCAGCGCCGTGCGCGATGTAGCAATCAAGGACGGCAAGATCGCGGCGGTGGCGGTCAAGCTGGATCCGGCAAAGGCTCTGAAAACCATTAATGTATCCGGTCTCTACGTGACGCCGGGAATTATCGATATTCACACACATGTTTATGCGGGCACCGGTGAGAAGTCTTCCTACGCCGGAGATTTGAGTCTTTATCCCGACGGCTACACGTTCCGTGTTGGCGTGACCAGCATCGCCGATGCCGGCAGTTCCGGATGGCGCAACTTCGAGGACTTCAAGACCCGCGTGATTGACCGTTCGAAGACGAAGATCTTCGCATTTATCAATATTGTGGGACATGGAATGCGCGGCGGAAAGTACGAACAGGACCTGAATGATATGGAGGCCAAGCCCACAGCCGAAATGGCGCTGAAATACAAGGGAGTGGTTGTCGGTGTGAAGAGCGCTCACTTCGCCGGACCGGAGTGGAAGCCCTATGAACAGGCCGTCGAGGCCGGAACACTGGCCGACATCCCGGTGATGATCGACTACGGAACCAAACGCGCCGAACGACCGCTGTACGATCTGCTGACGAAAGTTCTGCGGCCCGGCGATATCTACACCCATATGTATTCCGGCCTGCGCGGCGAGCAGGACGACAACGGAGGTCCGAGTCCCGCGATGATCGAAGGCCGCAAGCGCGGCGTGATCTTCGATGTGGGCCACGGTGGCGGCAGTTTCGCCTGGCGCGTGGCAGTGCCGATGCTGAAGGCCGGTTTCCGTCCGGATTCGATCTCTACCGATCTGCACGCCAGCAGTATGAACAAGGGCATGAAAGACATGGCCAACGTCATGGATAAGTTTCTGGCCATGGGAATGCCGCTCAATGACGTAATCGCCTGGTCCACCGCTAACCCGGCCAAGGAGATCAAGCACGAGGAGATCGGAAATCTTTCAGCCGGCTCGGTGGCGGACGTCGCCGTATTCCGGCTCGAGAAGGGAAACTTTGGCTTCATTGATATGTACAACGCGAGGCTGAAAGGGACCCAGAAGCTGATCTGCGAATTAACCGTGCGCGACGGAAAGGTGGTGTACGATCTGGACGGAATCGGCAGGGAAGATTGGGACAAGCTGCCGCGAGAGTATTTGCACCAGGGCGACCCGAAGTGGGACGGCACCACGACTCCGGCGCGGCGGCCTCCGGCCCAGGCGCCCAGCAGCAAATAATAGACGAGACATGAGCATAGTATCCGCTGCCGAAACGAACAAGATCCGTTTGATCTCCGTAGCGGAGAACCCTCTGCAACTGGGTGCGGCAGCGGAACCTGGCCCGTCTTTTGAAGTCCAGGAGGCGCAGCCAGGCGACCGTCCGTGGGAAGCAGCCTACGAGGAGTATGCGCGCCGCGGGGGTGACACCTACATCGAAGCCGAGATTCCCCAGCAGGTCCCCTTTCGACGGCAGACGGCCATTACGCGGGCGGAGGAGTTCGCGTTGTTCGGACATCCCTCATGCGTTGCGAAGCCTCAGAACCACAGCGCGCCTGTAGGACCCGAGCCGGGCTGGCATCTGAACGCCGGTTATTCGCAACTGGCGGAGGCCCGGGAATTTGCCCGGCTGAACAATAAACTCGGGAGACCTGTACGCATTGCCCATATCGACACGGGTTACGACAGGACGCATCACGCCCTGCCTCCACAGGGTCAGATCCTCCGAGACCTGAGCCGGGATTTCACGAAAAATCCAGCCGCTCCCTTCGCAGACGATCCTGGCGGATTGGGCTTTCCCATCGACAACCGGGGACACGGCACGGCGACGCTGTGTATTCTGGCCGGCGGCCCCATTCCGTTGTTGAACAATGAAGTCCTGGGCGGAGCTCCGGAGTCGGAAGTGCTTCCCCTGCGAGTGTCGGAGCGCGTGGTTCTCCTGGGAATCGATGCTTTGGCCCGTGCGGTTTACTACGCAATCGACAACGGCTGCGATGTGATCACACTTTCGATGGGCGGTGTCGCCAGCAAGTTCTGGCTGGATGCGTACAATCGCGCCTACGAGAAAGGCGTCTTCTGCGTGGCGGCCGCGGGAAACCACCTGAAATTGGGTCCGCTGTCCACCACGCCGGGCAGCACGGTCTATCCGGCGTTGTTCAATCGCGTAGTGGCGGCTACGGGAGTAATGGCGGATGGGCTGCCGTACAATCTTCCAGGCGCGATGTCAGGGAATTGGGGACCACACGACAAGATGCGGACCGCGCTGGCGGCGTACACCCCGAACATACCCTGGGCCGAGTTTGGTTGCGTCGAGGCCGTGAGCCAGGATGGGGCAGGCACCTCAGCCGCGACGCCGCAAATCGCGGCGGCCGCCGCTCTGTGGCTTCAAGTGAACGGCGCCGGCATGCCCAGGGACTGGAAGCGCGTGGAGGCCATCCGTCAGGCGTTGTTTCGATCCGCCAAGTCACCAGGGCCTTATTTCGAGGAGCTGGGACAAGGCATTCTGCAAGCGCGCGCCGCACTGGACCTGGTACCGCAAGGGTTCCTGCAGGAGGCGCCGGATGTCATCTGGCTGCCATGGTTGAAAGCCCTGACTGGATTCGGCGTGGATGAACAGAAGTTTCCAGTCGGGCCCCTGGAACAGATGCTGCAGGTGGAATTCGCGCAACTGACCCTTACCGACCCGGAACTGGCGGCGCTGACCAGGAAGGGAGTCAACTCTCTTTCGGCGCGCGATCAAGTGATAGTGCGGCAATACGTAGCCGAGCAAAGCCGCATGGCCTCTCCTCAGTTGAAGCAATACTGCAGGACCGGCGAGGTCACCGCAACGCCATCATCGACACTGCCGAAGCCGGCGCCTGCGGTCCTGAAGCCGACCGCGGCAGGCGATCCGACACTAGAGGCGATGCGCAATCCATGGGTGCCTCAAAACCCGCGGAGCCGGCGTCTTCATGTGTATGCACTAGACCCCTCCTATGCTCTGCAGCGGTCCACGGTGGCTCTTGCCGAAGCCTCCATTGAGGTTCCATGGGACGAAAGCCTGGCTGCCGGACCGGTGGACGAATATCTCGAAGTGGTGGATTACGATCCATCGAGCGGATGCTTTTACGAGCCGGTGGACCTCAATCATCCTAAGCTGCTGGTGCAGGATGGGTTGCGCCCGTCGCCCGGGAATCCGCTCTTCCATCAGCAGATG
This sequence comes from Bryobacteraceae bacterium, assembly GCA_040002435.1. Lineage (GTDB taxonomy): Bacteria > Acidobacteriota > Terriglobia > Bryobacterales > Bryobacteraceae > JANXXV01. Next base: position 27,097 of record JBDUEM010000008.1, on the reverse strand, counting down.
GTCTACGCGGTGGCCAGAAAGACGATAGACATCTTCGAATCCGCGCTGGGCCGGAAGGTCTTCTGGACGGGACCGCCGCTGGATCTCCGCAAGAAGAACCTGCGCACTCCTGCAAGCCTACAACAGCAGCAGCGCTACCGGCTCGCCGCCGATGACGATACCTTTGTACAGCGCCTGCGCATTTATCCGCACGCCATGCGCCAGCAGAACGCCTTCTACAGCCAGCGCAAGGGTGCGTTGCTCTTCGGCTACTTTCCTTCAAAGGACGAGGATCGCTTCAGCAATGAGATGGTCTACGCTTGTCTTTCCTACGATGTAGTGGCCCATGAAACGACTCACGCAATCCTTGACGGAATCAACCGGACGCTGATACTGCCTACGAATCCGGATGTGTTGGCCTTTCACGAAGCCTTTGCCGACATCGTCGCGCTGTTATCGCGGTTCCAGATGAAAGACATCGTAGCCAGCCAGATCGCAGCTACCAGAGGTGACTTGAACTCCGCCAGCATCCTTGGTCAGTTGGGCCGGGAGTTCGGAATTGGAACCGGGAGATTCCGTGCATTGCGCTCTTACCTTGGGCGCAATATGGAGGAATTCCGCAAGATTACGCGGCGTGAACCCATTTCGCGTTATGCCACGGATGAAGAAGTCGCGGCCGCCGTGCAAGAAGTGGAAACGCAGCCGGCTTACAATCGCGAAACAGTCTGGCAGAGGACGATCCCCGACCCACGCAAGCTCGGGGCAACAGAAGACGCGCATGATCGGGGCGCCATCCTGGTTGCGGCGGTCTATGGCGCACTGGTTTCGGTTTATGAGAACAGAGCAGCCAGGCTGCTTCGACTGGCTACTCCCGGCGATTTGCCGCAACCGTTATTGGAATTGTTGACTGATGCACTTACCAAGTCTGCGTCCCAGGTCCTGGCCATGTGCGTCCGGGCCATAGACTATCTCCCTCCCGTGGACATCACTTTCGGAGAGTATCTGCGGGCCATCGTAACGGCGGATTCCGACGTGGTGAAGGAAGATACGCTGCATTACCGCCTGGCGTTCGTCGAGTCCTTCAAAAGTTGGGGCATCAAGATCGACGGCTTGCAGAGTGCCTCGGAAGATAGTCTCTCATGGCAGACGCTGAACGCCGGTTCCTATGCTGAGAAATGCAACGAACTGGCGGCGCTGCTTGCGGACTTTAGCCAGGAAGATTTCCGCTACGCCTCCAGCCGCAGGGACTCCTTCCGCGTAACGGCGAAGTGGCGCGCGAATCTGGCCAAATGGTTCGCACAATCCTTTCAGGCGAACCCCGGCTTCGAGCGGCTCTTCGGCCTGGATTTGACTCTTCCCGGTGCAAAACCTTATGTCCGGGCACTGCGGCGCGTGGAGCGCACCAGTCCGCAGGGCCGGCCGCTGCCGCAGGTGGTGTTGCAAATTACGCAACGGCTGGAAGTGGAACAAGAAGGCGTGAAGGCATTCGTATTGGGTGGTGCAAGTATCATCGTGAACACAACGACGTCCGGCATAGGCTACATCATCCTGAAAAAGATTGGCAGCGAGAGCCGCAGGCAGGCGGCTCTCCAGACGGCCGCCAACCTGTCTGAAAATTCCTTGCGGGCGACCTACTTCGGGGCCGACGCATCCTTGTCGGAACCGTTCGCGGCCGTGCATGAAGAAGAGGACGAATAGCATGGCCGTAAAGAAGAGCGCCGCCAAACCCACCCACCGCGCGCGGATCCGCATGTACCGTGTGGGCCTGGGAGACTGTTTTCTGCTTACTTTCTTCAATGGCGGCAAACAACAGCAAATCCTGATTGATTGCGGAATGTTTGCCGGGTCGCGGATCGACCCCAATTCGAAAGAAAAGGATTTGCAGCTTGAAATTGTCAACCATATCGCCGAGACCACTGGCGGGCACATTGATGCGGTAGTGGTAACGCACGAGCACATGGATCACGTGTCGATATTCAACTCCGCGAAAACAGTGTTTGAGGAGAAATTGAGTTTTGGCGAAGCGTGGTTTGGATGGCTCGAAGATCCACGCAATAAGGTTGCCTCAGACTTGCGGCAGAAATACGAGGGACTCAAGACCAGTCTGGCTGCTGCGCTCAGCGGCCTGCAGCAACTGGCCGCGTCGAATCCGGAAGATTACGAAACACTGCACGGCGGCGTCGCGCAGATTGCCGAATTCACCGGTCTCGCCGCGGACGGCAGCGAGGTGGCCGAACAGCCCAGAGCAGCGATGCAGTTCGTGAAGAAGCAGGCAAAAGGCAGTCTGAGGTTCGGTTCTCCAGGGGATGTGTGGGAGGTCTTCGGAGTCAAAGTCTATGTGCTGGGCCCGCCGCCAACGGAAGAGCAATTGCGAACCATGGAACGCGCCGGTGCAAGCTATGACAAGGCACTGATGTTGGGCCTCGATGGCGGCGCGAGCGAGATGCAACAACAATTCCCTTTTGCCGCGCAATGGCGGCGAAAAGTGGTGGTCGACAAGGATGGTCTGTCGCTCGGCGAGTTGCAGGAACAGGGCGCGCTGACGGATAGCCTCGCCCGTTATAACGATAGCCAGGAATCGTGGCGCCGCATCGACAACCAGGCCTTCAGTTCCGCCTCGTCGCTTGCCCTGCAGATGGACAAGTACATCAACAACACCAGCCTCGCTTTGGCGTTCGAGTTTCCCGATGGCGACGTACTTCTCTTCCCTGGAGATGCACAGGTAGGCAGTTGGGATTCGTGGTTCGACATCAAGAAATTCGACGTTCCGGCTCTGCTAAAGAGGACGATTTTCTATAAGGTGGGTCACCACGGGAGCCATAACGCTACCCTAAAGCCGGCGCTGGAGCAAATGAATCACCCGAAACTGGTGGCGATGATTCCAACGAATCAGAAATTTGCCAAGAACAGTAAGCATTGGACCATGCCGGCGCCAAATCTGTTTGAGGCATTAGAGGAACACACCGCAAAACGTCTGCTACGTAACGATCAGGGTGTGGGCGACATTCCCGATCCCATGAAGAGCGTGGACTGGGGCGGGCTGGAGAAAAACGTGACCGTGGACCGGCTTTTCATCGACTACTTCGTTTAAAAAAAAGCAATGGTTTTTCGGTCCTTCTCTGGTAATATGTATCCACCTTGGAACCAATGACGCTTTCCTTTATCCTCGTCGTCTCTCTCGTACTCTTCGCTTATTGGTTCAAGCGCGTAGAAATGTTGTTGCATCGTCCGCAGAATCAAAACAAAGTTTTGAATAACGACCTTTCGCGGAGCCGCAATATTTTGGATATTTTACGTTCGATGCTTTTCCCGGCGCTCGCCGGTACTAGCTGATTCAGTCTGCTGGTGCGGATGAGAGGACTTGAACCTCCACTCCCTTGCGAGAACGTGGACCTGAACCACGCGCGTCTGCCAATTCCGCCACATCCGCACTATTGTAGACGTCTACTATTGTGCAGGACACAGACCCAGGAGTCAACTTTTTGGCCTGCTGTTTGACGCGTTGTGGATTATTCCGCCGCCACGATGATTCCAGCAGTTCCTGGCGGCAAAGTTCACGCCCGATCAAGGGGAAACCAACGGCTTTCCAACTACGTTAACAGCGGTCGCCACCAGCGCCGCGTTCGCTGATCGTCAATCTGCGGAGCGGATAAAGCCGGGCCGGCGGTTTTGTCACAGGCACCTATCGACTACCGACACGCGTGCCCACGAGACGATTCGGCCACACAAAACGTTAGTCCGTCACTCCCAACGCAGCGAAATCATTGGACCCACTCGGCTGGCCCGCCGCGCCGGCCAGTAGCAAGCCAACAGGGCCGCGGCAATCATCAACAACGCAGCGATCGCGTAGATGGAAGGATCGGCAGGACTGACGTCGAATGTCAGACTCTCCAGGAATCGGCGAAACACGAAGGCGGCTGTGAGTCCGATCGCAAGCCCCGACGCAAAGTCTGGCGCCGTAGAGCGATACCATCCCCAGGATGCGGCCGGTATCGGCGCCCACGACCATGCGGATCCCGATCTCCCTCGTTGGCTGTGCCACTGCCCATGAGGTAACTCCATACATGCCCAGTCTGGCGAATGCGCTGCGCAATCCCATCATCCAGTGCAACTGCGGCGTGCGATTCAGCTTGATGCAACGGAGATCCCGCAACAAGTTTCGCATCCCGCCTCCTGCGGTTCATTATGAACGATCGGTTTGATGTAGAATCTCCTGAGTACAATTCGCGCCAACACCAAGGAGAAAAATGAGAATCAGATCGCTATCTCAAGTGGCCACAGTGGCGTTTGCCTGTACCCTGACCATGGGTATCGCAGTGGCGGATGATGACAGTAATGGCAACAGTAACGACTGCAAAAGCCTGCCAAACCAGAGTGCCCTCAAAGCCGCACTGATCGCGGCGACTACCGCCGAGACAAGCGGCCTGAACAACCACATGTGGGCCACGATAGTAGACCGTACCGGCGTAGTCTGCGCGGTGGCGTATTCCGGAAGCAGCCGTGGGGCACAGTGGCTGGGCAGCCGGATAATTTCAGCACAGAAGGCGAACACTGCAAATGCGTTCAGTTTGGATTCGTCTTCAAACGGCGGTGGTTCTGGACAACCGAACGGTTTGTCGCTGTCCACCGCGAACTTGTATTCGGCTGTCCAGCCTGGCGGGAGCCTGTTCGGACTCCAGGCAAGTAACCCAGTCGATACGGGGGTTGCCTATAAAGGGCCAACTTCGCAATTCGGTACGGCGAACGACCCTATGCAAGGCAGCCGCATCGGCGGCGTTAACGTCTTTGGAGGCGGGCTTGGATTGTATGGTCCCGGCAAACTGCTGCTCGGTGCCGTGGGAGTTAGCGGAGACACGTCTTGCGCCGATCACAATATCGCATGGCGGGTACGTAAGAACCTGGCCCTGGATCATCTGGAGGGGGTCGGTGGCGTCTCCGGCGACCCAATGCGTCCGGACAACATTATCTTTGACATCGTGCCCAACCCAATGGGCGGAACCGGTAACAGCGCCGGTGGATTTGGCCATCCAACCTGCATCAACACGAACGGTTCCGCGTCACTGCCCCCTGTTCAGCCGTAAGTAGGTTTCTGAGGCCAGCCGGGCGGCGAATCTTCAAAATTTTCCTGCCGCCCGTATGGCGTAATGTCGAGAAGGCTGTACGAATCGGTGATGCCCTCCGCCCCCCGGGCATAAGTCGAGTAAGTATGAAAAACGTCGTTTCCGATGGCGAAGAAAACGCTGAGACCGTGGGCCTCGCCCTTTGGAAGGTGATCGGGGCCTTTCTTTCGTAAGAGCTCTCCCTTGTCCATATAGTTATATTCAAGGGGCGCGACGTTTTCATCTAACGTGGCGTGGAAATCGTAATTGAAATCGCTTCCGAAGGACGAATACCACGGGATGCTCCACCCTTTCTCCGTCTTATATTTCTCGAGCTTCACCAGCGGGGCTCGGGATATCACCACAAAGGTGGTCTGGCGATCGCGCAACATCGACAGGTCGCCCAAAGCATTCACAAAACCAGTACATCCGGAACAGCCTTGGTCCCACGCCGGATCGAACATGAAGTGATAGACAATCAACTGGCGGCGTCCGTCGAACAGATCCTGCAAACTCTGCTTGCCGTTTGGGCCATCGAATGCGTAGTGTTTATCCAGCCTAACCATGGGCAGACGGCGCCTTTCGGCATTCACATGGTCACTCTGTCTCGTAAGCTCTTTTTCGTGCGCGAGAAGCTTCTTCCGCTCAGTCAACCATTCATCCTGCGACACGATTGCTGGGATGGCTAAGTCGCGTTGCGTTATTGCTGCCATTGGCTAGTTTCTCCCTAGCGTCTGGACTACGACCGCTGTAAATCCGTTACAAAGTTTCAGTGCGCCAGAGCATCGGGCCTGAGTTGGAATTGCAGGACCTTGCTGGTTGTTCCTTTGCCTCCCTCAACATGGAACGCTGTGCGGGTGGCATAGGTAGACCAAAGGCCTTTACCCTTCCAGCCTGCCTTCGGATCGTCGATGCGGCCGTCCATCCCCTTCGCAAAGAACCCGATCGGGTAGGGTACTCTGAGTGTCACCCACTTGCCGTTCACCAGCGCCATCAAGGCGTCCTCCCCATTCCCTGTCGCGATGGGCACGTTCTTTCCCAGCCCAAACGTGTCGAACTGATCTACCCAATCGTAGTAGCTGGCTTCGGCGCTGCCGGAATCCGTGACTCCCTTCAGCTGCGGCACGGGAAAGGGGGTGAGAGTCCAACCTTCCGGGCAATGCTGGCCGGTTGCAGCGGGCCCGTTCAGCGGAGCTTTGCATTTCCGGCGGTCAAAGCTGGCGAAGTGTCCGCTCGCCGTTACTGTCCAGACCACACCGTTCGTATCGATGTCGAGTCCGCGCGGCGAATATCCCTGCACGCGTGCCTTTGGGTTGTCATAGGGAAGTTCGTAGATCTCGGCAAGGGCGGTTGACGGCGGATTCTTGCCTGGGTTCAAGCGGACCACGGAGCCGGGGAACCCCAGGACGGAGCCCCAGACTGAACCATCGGCGGGGCTTACGGTGACGCCGTAGAACGAACCCGCAATTCGCTTGTCCTTCGCCGGATCCACTGGCTGGTTCGGCTCTACATACTCATCGCGTTTGCCATTGCCGTTAGTATCGAGAATCAGGGCCGTCCAACCCTGCGATTTTTGTTCGTCGTGGGTCTCCTCAAACATCTTGCGATTTAACCATCCGACGGCGTCTCCGCCACCGCCGCTGCTGGTCCAGAGGGTCTGGTTGGCGTCTTCGGCGAATTGCAGGTGGTGCGTGGAGAAACAGGTATCAATCAACGTAAATTTTTTGGTGGACGGATCATACATAGCCAGCTGACGGCCGCTGCGGTTCAACGGGAACAATTTCGCAGACTCGTGCGTGGAGCCTTCCTTGCAGAAGGCTGGATTTTCCACCGGGCGAATGACAGACGTGAACCATACGCGGGATTTCTCGTCCAACATCGGGTTATGCATGTTCGCCTGGCTATCCCAAATCGATTCGCCGCCCCAATACGGCGAGGGCTTCAGCGGCGCGCCAGGCCCGGGCGTCTGCGGGTCGCGCACCGGCATCTTCACGGAACTCGCAATGTGACGGACGGGGTCGAGAACAGGCACGTTGTCCGTGCTGAGTTCCGGCGCGCCATAGAGCAGGCCGTAGGCATTGACCCTGGGATTGCGTTTGTCGGTGGCGATCTCATCGTGAAGGTAAGCTTTCGGCGTCGCCCAGTCCCACTCAGTGATTACGATGTTACGTTCGACACCTTGCGGCCGCGGCGGGGCAGTTGGAACTTCACCCGCCGCGATGCGAGTGGTCCAATCCGCCAGTACCGCGAGCGCGCGTTCTTTGCCCAAACGGCCAACGCCGCCGACCATGTTGGAGCCCGCCTGGCCAGACTGGATGCGCCGATCCCACGCTTGTACCGGAGAATCGAAGCTTCCAAGGTCCTTCGGAATCTCACGCGTGGCCTTGTTGCCAAGCTGATGGCACGACCAGCAACTGTCCGTCTTAATCAGTTCCAGCCACTGCGCCTGGGATTTAATACTCGGCGAGATGCCGTTGCCGGTTGGGCCGGTACCCGGGAATTCGTTCTTTGCGGGCGGCTTAAGCAAGGAATACCAGTAGCTGGCCGGATAGTACTCGGCGGCAGCACGTGCATTGGGCGCCGCCACTGCTTTCAAATTCAACTGCTGCCCGGGCGATGCGGAAACCTTCTCCGAATCAACAAGGCCATAGCCGCGGACCCAAACGCGGTAGCTTGCTTTCGGAAGGTCCGGCAGCACGTATTGTCCACGGTCGTCGGTGACAACAATTTTGGCGAACTTCGTGGGAAGGTCTGACGTTTCCGCAATTACCCAGACTCCGGCCTCAGGGCCTTTCGGACCTGTGACAACGCCGCCGATGTCGTCGTTGTCAATACGCACACTCTGGGCAGTCACTTGGAACATTACGGTGGAAACGAGCACTGCCATGGGAAGAATTCTGGAAGTCATCACGCTAACGCTCCTTGCTCTTGAATTTGGGTCAGTATACATGATGGAAGCGCTTGTGTATTGGGGGTGGAGTTCGATAGGATCGGCAGCGCGATGAGACAATTGAACCGAAGACAATTTGCCGGTTTGGCCGTTTCGCTTGGGGCCGCGGGGGCGCCTTTGTTGGGAAGCTCGTCCACCATAGATGAAACGCTGCGATCCGGAATTGCACGGCGGAAAATTCCTGCCGCGGTGGGCATGTTCGCAAGTGGCAGCAAGACGCTGTATGAAGGCGCGTTCGGAACGCGCGATTCATCCGGTGTTCCAGTGAAGATCGACTCGATTTTCTCCATCGCTTCCATGACCAAGGCCATCACCACGGCCGCGGCGCTGCAGCTTGTAGAGCAAGGCAAAGTTCGGCTGGACGAGCCGGTTTCGAAGCATCTCCCGCAACTGGCCAAGTTGGATCTGCTGGAGGGTTTCGACTCGGCCGGCAAGCCTGCGCTGAGGCCGGCACGCACCGAGATTACCCTGCAGCATCTGCTAACGCATACCTCAGGCCTGTGCTACGACATCTGGCACGGTGACATGTTCCGGTACTCAGAGGCGACGCGTGGGCAAACCCCGGCGGGAACCGTGGGGCCGCTGATGTTTGAGCCCGGCACACACTGGCAGTATGGACAGGGCATTGACTGGGCCGGGCGACTGGTGGAGAAGGTCAGCGGCGCCAGCCTGGAGGATTACTTCCAGGCGAAGATCCTTGGCCCGCTCGAAATGCGGGACACCAGCTACATCATGCCTGAGGCAAAGTTCGACCGGTTGGTGAGTTCGTACCGGCGGCAGCCCGATGGATCGCTCAAGCAAAGCACGCGGGCGCTACCCAAGCCTCCCAAGGAATTCAACGGCGGAGGTGGGCTGTATTCCACGGTGGGCGATTATGTCCGCTTCATGCAGATGATTCTGGGAATGGGGCGCGGCAACAACGGCGCGCGGATTCTGCAGGCCAAGACCGTCGAAAAGATGACGATCAATCAGATTGGCGAACTGACTGCGGGCAAGATGAAGAGCTATCAGCCGCAGGCGTCGAGCGACGTGGACATCCAGCCCGGCTTCACCGAAAAGTGGGGATTGGGTTTCTTGATCAACACAACGGCTTACCCGGGCGGCCGTTCAGCGGGTAGCCTGGCATGGGCGGGTATCGCCAACACGTATTACTGGATCGACCCGAAGAAATCGCGCTGCGGCGTTCTGATGATGCAATACTACCCATTCGTGGATAGCGAAGCAGTGGGATTGTTGGGCGATTTCGAGCGAGCCGTTTACGCCTAGTGCCTCACCGGATTCCCCGCGGTGTAGACGGCTGAAATCGTTTCCGTATTTCGGATATCGGCAAGGGGATCTTTGTCCAGAACCACCAGGTCTGCCCAGTTCCCCTTCGCGAGAGTGCCGATCCCAGCGACTTTCATGGCGCTTGCGGCATTCACTGTGGCGGAGCGGAGAATCTGCGCGGGCGTCAACCCGGACTCCGCCATCATCTGCATCTCCAGGTGTTCAAAATAGCCTTCGAAGCGGCTCACCATCGGGCCGGCATCGGTGCCGAGAATAATAGGGATCCCGGCGTCCTGCGCCTTTTTCAGATTCTTCTCAGCGGTGGGGAGTGCAGCCTTATAGCCTTGCGCGGTCTTCGAGTTGTGCATGGCTTGCTGCCGCTTGGGTTCCTGCAGTTGAGCTACAACGGCCGGGTCCGCCTCGCGCAGGAAGAATGGATCCGAGAAGAACGCCGGCTTGGATTCATAGGCAAAAGTAGAGATTTCGCGAGTGAGGGTGGGGCAGTAGGGAATGTTGCGCTTCTTCATCAGCGAGATAAATTCGGCGTCGATCTCCTTATCACGAACACTGTGCGCAATCACATCGGCTCCGTCCCGGAGCAACTGCTTGGCATCGTCCAGATAGAAAATGTGGGCGGCGACGCGCAGTCCCCGGCGATGAGCTTCTTCTATGACGGCCTTGTAAACTTCGGGCTTCATCTTCTCCGCAGTGCCCAACATGTCGTCCACACGGATTTTGATCACGTCGGGCTTCGTCGCGGCAATCTTGGCCACCATCTGGCGGGCTTCTTCCGGAGTTTTGCCGACAATAACCTCGCCGGCCAAATAGATGCGGGCGCGGTCCAGCGATGGACTGTTCTGCATCTCCCTCGCCTTGTAGGCAGGCTCCTTCTCACCGCCCAGGCTCCAGACTGTCGTGATGCCGTAGCGGGCAAACACGCCGAGTTGGCGCAGGGTATTTTCCTCGGTATAGGCTGCAGGCTTCAGACCGTTGACGTCGGAAATGTGGACGTGTGTGGAGATCATTCCAGGGATCACGTACTTGCCCGAGACGTCCACAATCTCGGCGCCCGCGGGCACTTTCAATTTGGAGGACGGGCCGACGGCTTCCACCTTGCCGTCGCGCACCAGAATGGTGGCGTTGGCAATAGCCGGCTTACCTGTCCCGTCCATCACTGTCGCGCCCGTGAAGGCCTTCACTCCCGCGGGAGACGCAGGAGAGGCGATGCTGAGCAGAAGAATTGTTGCGGCAAGTAGTTTCATGATGTCTCCGGAAACGCTATTCTATCCCGCTATTGCCGCTTGCGTGCGATGATGCGGCGTCCGGGCACGCACCACAGCAGAATCAACCCCGAACTGCGCACGTCTTCCGCGCCAAGTTGGCGCAGTACGCCCGCATATTTGCCGGCGTAGAAGATATCGAAAATAGCCAGCTGGCCGCCGGGCTTCAGAACGCGCAGCATTTCACCCAGGGCCGTCTCACGCTCGGTCGGGTCTCCGATATTGTGAATCGCGGTCATGGAAATCACAGCATCGAACGACGCCGAGGGAAACGGAATGTCCCGCGCGTCGCCGGTGTGCAACTGCACGCGATCGATCACTCCTTCCGCCAGCGCATTGGCGGCAGCCGTGTCGGGCTTGTTCGTAGAGAGATCCTCGGTGCTCCAGACGTCGATGCCGATGGCCCGTCCGGAAGTCAACCGTTTGGCCGCGCCGATCAACGCCAGTCCGCTGCCGCAGCCCACGTCGAGGACTTGTTCCGCACCCGTCCAATGCAAGCTGCCGATCAGACGGTCGCGGACGCGGAGCTTTCCAACCCGGCTGGACCAGAACATGATGGTGGCGGTCAAGAGCCACGCGCCGCCCCACCAGAGCCCCGCACGGAAAAATGCTCCGGCTGTTGCGGGATCTCTGCCCTGCAGGAAAAATGCGGTAGCGGTTCCGCCCGAAAGCAGCACCGCGCCTCCGATGGCCAGGGCGCGGACAACGCCCGGCGCATCTATACCGTAATCAGGTAGAGAGCGCATAGAGGAGTGATTGTACCGCACGGTGCCGCGGCGGCCGCTGGTAAACTCAACGGATGGACGATCTCCGATATCCCGTTGGGAAATTCACCTATACAGGGCCCGCGTCCGATGCCGATCTTCAGCTCTGGCTGTCACAGATTGCCGCAACGCCCGCCCTCCTGCGCGCAGCGGTAGGCGGCCTTTCGGAAGAGCAGCTGAACACTCCCTATCGCCCGGAAGGATGGACTGTCCGTCAGGTAGTTCATCATGTTCCCGACAGCCATATGAACAGCTACGTTCGGTTTCGTCTTGCCCTGACGGAAGAGCATCCGCTTATTAAGCCGTACCACGAGAATCTATGGGCGGAGTTGCCTGACGCCAGTTCGGCTCCAGTAGATCTTTCACTGAATCTCTTGGATTCGCTGCACCAGCGGTGGATGTTGCTGTTGAACAGTCTTCGTCCTGCGGATTTGGCAAAGGCGTTCCGCCACCCGGAAATGGGTCTGGTAACCCTTGAGAAAAATGTGGCGTTATACGCGTGGCACGGCCGGCACCACGTGGCGCATATCACTTCGCTGAAATCGCGGATGGGCTGGAGCTAGAGCGGAAAGCGGCGGCTATTGGGGCTGTTGCTCTGTCCGTGTTTGCTGGGCAACGGTCCGGGACCGTCATCGCCCACACGGCGGTTCATGGCCGAGGTATCCAGTTCGGTTTCGTCGAAACGAATGGGCCTGTCCAGCACCATTTCCATAGTGGTGCCTTTCGCGAGTACCGCTTCCGGGCCGCGCGACAGTAGAACTCCTGCCAGTCCGGCAGCAGCACCGGCCGCAGCGCCGATGCCGGCTCCCATTCCGGCGTGGCCGCCAATACTACCGGCGATGGCGCCGACGGATGCTCCGCTGGCCGCACCTTCGGCCACCGTGCGTGTATCGCCAGACTTATTCCCTTCGCTCTTGATTTTTCCTTCGTCCTTATCCAGTTCTTCACTCGCGCGTCCATCCAGTTGGCCAACGCGCGCGCGGAAATCCCTGGTGACGCCGTTCGGAAGCGTTAGCGTATCGAAGCGCAGATAGATCTCTCCCCTGCCCTTCATCCGCCCGGGACGCTTCACTTGGGTAACCGTTCCCGCGACGTAGCTGCCGGGCGGAATTACAATTTTTCCGCCAACAAGAATGGGAAAAACTGTTTCCAGATAAATTCGATCCCCCTCGGCCGCGTGCTTTGTAGTAATACTGTTAATCAAACTGAGCGGAATGCGGGTGCCCGGATCGACAACGAATTCCTTTGGCTTCGCGGATTCACTTTGGGCGAACGCCGCTGCGGACAAAAGAAAACAGGCTATTGGAATTTGAAACCGCATCGCATTGAGCTCCTGAAGTTAGTGTAGACGGTTCTGATCCCTTGAAAGTTGCCGTATTCCTATTCAATCTTAACGGGAAACAATACACTCCCGGGACTCATCTGATCGTCGAAGCCGATCCGAATTTCGGGATTAGGGGCGATGTCCTCCGGTAATTTGAGATTCACCTGATACAGCCCTGCAAAACCCGGCGTTACCCCGACATAGAAAACGGAACTGCGATCCATCAACACCCCTGCAATTCGCACGCGGAACTCAGCCACGCGCTCGATTGGAAAGGCCATGGGAGGCAGCTTGCCGTCGGGAAGATTACGATCGGCAATCCCCAGCCCCGTGGCATAAAGGACAATGATGTCCCCGGGGTGTGCGGGCTGGTCTTTGGTGATGGTGCTGCCGTCGGGCCGCGTGCCGACCGCGAATTGCGCATCTGCCTGAAAGAGCGCTGGCGCGACTGGAGAGAGGTTGATCCTCACGGCGGGGCCGAAGCGTCCGTCGATTCCGACCTGAACATCCGCTGGTCCTGCGATCAGTGAGGCTGGGACCAGAAAATTGATCTGCGTCGGGGAAATAAAATAGAGGTTCGCGTTTTGCTTCCCTATTAGAACGCGGACGCCGGTGCCGCTGAGGGTGGTGGGCAACACCTGCCCGTGCAGGTCATCCGGCACAATCGCTCGCGTGACAAAAGCGAGGTCGGAGCCGTAGAGCGAGACGATCGTATTCGGCGCGATAGGGCCCGCCTGGTTACTCGCCGCATTGACTATGCTGGATGCGGAGTAGGCCGGCGCCGGTACTCTTCGGCTTCCTTCGGCCCAGAGGACAGGCCCAAAAAGAAAGGCGGCCAGCAACCCGAAGGTCGCTCGCAACATGAAAGAAGACTAAGACCCCAGTATAGCGAAGTGCCGCACCGGGGTCTTCACGCGATTTTACTGCTGCACAGTAATGAAGATGTTGTCTTGCGAGCTGACGCCATTCACGTCTAACACCACCGCTGCATCACCATTTGGCAGACTGTCTGGGACAGTTACGTTGAATTGGTAAAGACCAGCGCTGCCGGGACTCACCCCGGCATACGCCACCGCAGCAGGAACATCTCCGATGCGGAGTGTGAAACTATTTGTGATCCTCGCTATGTCCGCCGGCACGCGGCCCGCCGCCACAGCGGGATTCGTTGGCCCAAGTCCAACTGCAAAGAGCAGCACGACCTCGCCCGGCTTAGCGGGTGTCGTCGTTAGCCCCGTGAACATACCCGATTTCGCCATCACACTGAAATCGGCGTGCCGGGCGGCTACATACTTCTTTCCGGAGGAGTCGGTGAACGGGAGAAATGCAGGGGATAGGGCGACTCGCGTCGCATTGATCGGCGTACTTTGACCGTTTGTGTTGGCGGCAATGATAGGGGTGTCGCCAGAGCTCGTATCATCCGGAACCAGGGCATTGATTTGGCCCGGACTGACGAATCCAATGAATGCGGCTTTCCCGCCGATGGTGACCCCTACGCCGTCGAGCGTTGTTGGGAGAACTCCGTTCACGACATCAGGACCATCCAAAACTCGCAGACTTTCCGCGAGATTCGTTCCGAAGATTGAGACCCAGGTACCTGAGGCAATCTCAGCCTTTCCGCTTCCGGCGTTCACTACTCCGCCCTGCGTGAGCGCCGGTTTCGGACTTGAGGGTACGGCCGCCGCCGTGAGGGTCGCCATAGTTGTGTAGATGTGATCGCCACGATCAGCCAGGCCGTTTCCGTTTGCTGCATTTCCGGCGACGTAGAAGATGACGTCGCCTGCTGCTGTGGTTGGCGGCGTCCAGTCGAATACGTAGGTACCCGTCGAGTTGGGATTGCTGTGCTCAACGAATTCAAGCGGAGCTGTGGAACGGCAACCGCTGGCAGGCCGCGGATTGCCGTCCTCGCATAAAACAAATTGTCCTGCGCCTGGCGTGAACGTCCCCGCCTGCACACTTCTGGTGTTACTGGAAGGGCGCGCGCTCGCCTGGAATCCGTAAACACGCGCAGCGGAGTCCGTTACCTTCACGGTCACCTTCACTTTCGTCCCTGGCGTGTACGTAGTCCCGCTGTCGAAACTGATCTCAATTTTACCGCCGCCCCCGTTCACCGCGGTGCCGATGTGACACGATGATTCCGCGCACGTGCTGTCTCCGGGTGCTCCGGTTTTACGTGGATCCGGACCACTTGAATACGCGTAAATCAACGCCGGAATAGCCGACAGAATGGCGGCACACTTCGCTGCATAAATTTTCTTGGATCGATTCATACTTTAATACCCCCCGTTACTCAGAACTTTTTCGAAAAAGTGTCAACGCCTTTCGGCTTGTTGTACTCAACGGCAATGTCTGCAACTCCCCGGCGGAGACCCACTTAAATTGCCTGGGTATCCGTTGCGCTTCAGCGAGGCTTACACAAAACACATAGTTGTGGTTCGTGATCGAGTGTCTAAACTCGCCCAGGCACACACCAATTTCTGCGGACGGTAACAGGTGCGGCTCCGGTAACTCCCAAAAACCGGCCAGTTTCCTGGAGTCGTCAGGCCGGCGCCACATTAAGATGCCCCCATCCCGTTGAATCACCAACACGGTGCGCTGCAGTTTTACCGGCTCGGTCTTACGGACCTTCACGGGCAGTTCGCCCGCCGTACCCTGATGCTTCGCCCGGCAAAACTCAGCGATCGGGCACAACAAACATTGCGGTTGCCTGGGAAGGCACACAGTTGCGCCTAACTCCATCACCGCCTGATTAAACAATCCGGGCTGTTTTGCATCTAGTAACTGCCCGGCTGCCTGCTGCAACTGCCTGCGGGTAGATAAGTCCCCTACGTCACCCGCGTTGTTCGTTAGACGGCTCAATACACGAATTACGTTTCCATCAAGCACGGCGTGCGGAAGACCGTAGGCTATGCTGGCGACAGCCGCCGCCGTGTAGTCACCCACTCCAGCCAGCGCCCGAATCGCATCATAATCGGCGGGAAACCGCCCGTTCATCTGCCGCGCGGCCTTCTGCATATTGCGAACACGGGAATAGTAGCCGAGGCCGCTCCAGCAAGCTAACAGATCAGCTTCCGGGGCCGCCGCCAGTGACTCGATATCCGGAAATCGTTCGAGAAAACGATAGTAAAACGGAATGACCGCTGCCACCCTGGTCTGCTGCAGCATGATCTCGGAAATCCAGATGGCGTAAGGATCGCGCGTCCTGCGCCAAGGCAGATCGCGGTGGGCTTCCTCATACCAGGAAAGCAGCTTTTGGCGGATGTGACTCGTCAATATCTTAAACTAACAGCAGGTGGAGTAGTATCGTGTAACCGATTGGTAAACATATTGTTAACGTTCTGATTTACGGGATGTATTGTATCGGTGGTCGTGCCAACGTCCGAATCCATTCTCCAGCAGCAGCTGTGAGTGGGCGCGTCTTCGTAGCCCGATACCGTAACCTCACCTTCCGCGGATAGTTCACCCGGCCTCGCCCTGATGTGGAATCATTCCCCGCACCTCCCGCACGGTCCCAGTCGCTACAGTCGGACGCAGAATCAGTAACTTGCTCAGCTTTTGAGGCGGTCTCGTAAACTAAGAGTAGTGGAAGATTTCCTTTCGATCCGTGGCGCTCGCGTCCACAACCTCAAGAATATTTCTCTCGACATCCCACACAACCAGCTCACGGTGGTGACTGGTGTTTCGGGTTCGGGTAAGTCCTCGCTCGTCTTCGATACGATTTACGCCGAAGGCCAGCGGCGGTACGTGGAGTCGCTATCCTCCTACGCGCGGCAATTTCTGGAACGTATGGAGAAGCCCGACGTTGACGAGATCCTGGGCATCGCTCCGCCCATCGCCATCCGCCAGAAAAACATGACGCGGAATCCGCGGTCCACGGTGGCGACTTCCACCGAACTGTACGATTTTCTTCGGCTCCTGTTCGCCCGTGTTGGACGGACTTTCTGCCCGAATTGCGGCACTCAAGTGATGCGGGACACGGTGGACCAGGTGGCGGACCGCGTGCAGCAGCAGGCGGAAGGTTCGCGCTGGTATGCGCTGTTTCCGGTCGGCGCGGCCAATGACACGCAGCAGCTTCGCGATCACCTCTTTGAGCTGCGCCGGAAGGGTTTCACACGGCTATTTCAGGAAGGACGCACCTTTGAGTTCTCCACACCGGAATCGCTGCTGGATATCGATTTTCGCAAGCCGCTGTATGTTCTGGCGGACCGTATTGTGATTGCTCCGGATATCCACCAGCGAATTGTGGATACAGTTGAGATCTGCTATCGGGAGGCCGGGGAAGTGATTCTGCGGCCAGCCTCCGGCGAAGGCGCCGACCTGCGCTTCAGTGAGAAGTTCTCCTGCAAGACTTGCGGCAAAGATTTCACGGAGCCGCAGCCGAATCTATTCAGCTTCAACAATCCGTTCGGCGCCTGCCCGCGCTGCCAGGGATTCGGCAACACCATTGACTACGATATACACCGCGTGGTGCCGGATCCAACCTTATCGCTGGCGGACGGCGCCGTGGACCCCTGGACAAAGCCGCAATATGACTGGGGCATGAAGGACTTCCACAAGGCCCACAAAAACTTCCGCACAAACGTGCCCTATTGCGACCTGACTGTTGAAGAGCGCGCTGAAGTCGCAGCGGGCATTCGTGAATTCTTCGGAGAAGTGGAAAAAAAGAAGTACAAGGTACATGTGCGTGTTTTTCTCAGCCGGTACCGGGGCTATGCGCAGTGTCAGGATTGCGGCGGTTCACGACTACGCAAAGAGGCGCTCTACGTTCGTGTGGCTGGAAAGACGATGGCTGATTTGGTAGTGATGAATACGGCCGAAGCCTACCGTTTCTTTCTTGACATTCACTTCTTGCCGGAAGAATATGCCATCGCAGATAAGATTCTGATTGAGATCCGGCAGCGGCTGAAGTTTCTGAACGATGTCGGGCTGCACTATCTCACGTTGGACCGTCTATCATCCACCTTGTCCGGCGGCGAAGCACAGCGGATCACCCTGGCAACGTGCCTGGGATCCCGCCTTGTGGGCGCTTGTTACGTATTGGATGAGCCCTCCATCGGACTGCACAGCCGCGACACGGGACGGCTGATCCGCATCATGGAGGAACTGCGGGACCTCGGCAATACCATCGTCGTGGTGGAGCACGATCCTGATGTAATGCGCGCGGCAGACCACATCATCGATTTAGGACCCGGCGCGGGCGAGCACGGCGGTAACATCCTGTTCGGCGGATCGTATAGTGAATTGCTCCGCGACCGCGATAAGTCGCTCACCGCGAAGTATCTCCGCGGGGACTTGCAGGCGGGGTCCAGGTCGAAGCGGCGCCGCATGAATCCTAAGCGTGCGCTGAAAGTTTTTGGCGCTCGGGCAAACAATTTGCGGCAAGTGGATGTGACCATCCCGCTGGACATGATGGTGGCGATTACCGGCGTTTCCGGGTCCGGTAAATCCACGCTGGTTCATGAGGTGATTTATAAGGGACTGGCGGCACGCCTGCACAAAGAGTCGGCTCTGATGAGTGAAGAGCAGAACGACCGGCTGCAGTTCAAGCGGATCGAGAAGGCAGAGTTGCTGACTGACATTGTGCTGGTGGATCAATCGCCCATCGGCCGCACGCCGCGGTCGAACCCTGTCACCTACATCAAGGCATTCGATCAGATTCGCGATATCTTCGCGTCTACTCCGGAAGCGGACAGGCATGGCTATTCTTCGGGGCACTTTTCATTCAACATTCCCGGCGGGCGCTGTGAGACTTGTCAAGGCGACGGCACCGTCACCGTAGAGATGCAGTTTCTGGCGGATGTGGAACTGGTTTGTGAGGATTGCAAGGGAACAAGGTACAAAAGCGGAATTCTGGACGTTCGGTACAAGAGCCTGAACATACATGAGGTGCTGCAACTGACAGTGCGGGAGGCAGCCAGCTTCTTCTCCGACGCACCCCGCCTGGTGGCAAAACTTAAGGTATTAGTCGATGTGGGCCTGGGATACCTGCGATTGGGTCAATCGGCCACAACGCTATCCGGAGGCGAGGCACAGCGTGTGAAACTGGCGGCGCACCTGGCGCAGGCATCGTGCAAAGGAACGCTGTTTATCTTCGACGAGCCCACCACCGGCCTGCACTTCGACGACATCACGAAACTGCTGGATGCATTTCAACGTCTGATACAGAATGGTGGCACCATTCTGATCATAGAGCACAATCTCGACGTGATTCAGAGCGCTGATTGGGTGATTGATCTGGGCCCCGAGGGAGGAGCGTTGGGTGGCACAATTGTGGCCGAAGGCACCCCGGAACAGATTGCCGCGGTGAAAGCTTCCTACACCGGGCAGTTCCTGGAAAAAGCGCTAGCGGGGATAGACTGAACGTATGTGGCCGCTCGCCCCAGTTGTCGTGGCGTTTTTCCTACTGCAAAAGCCCGATCCGCAGGCGGATGGGTTGAAGGCGCTGGAGGAGCAACGGTATCCGGCGGCGGTAGACAGCTTCACAAAGGCTGTCGCTGCGGATGCAAAGGACTACGGTGCGCATTTCCATCTTGCGCTTTCCTACAGTTTGGTGAACCGCGACGACGATGCGGTTCTCGAATACAAGAAAGTGCTGGAGTTGAAGCCGGAGTTGTATGAAGCCGAGTTGAACCTCGGCATCATTTTGCTCCGCCAGAAAAGAGCGGCTGATGCCGTCCCCTACCTCGAGGCCGCGGCGAAGAAGAAGCCCACCGTGTATCGCCCTGTCTTCTTTGCGGCGGAGGCCTTGAGCGAGGCGAGTCAACCCGACAAGGCCGAACCGTACTACAAGGCCGCTGTGGAAGCCGATCCGAAATCGGCGGCGGCTGAACTCGGCCTCGCGAGGTCCATGATCAAACAGAATCGCCTCGAGGAGGCAGCGCCGCATTTCCGGAAAGCTGCTGAGGTGGACCCTGCGTTTCGCGATGCCCTGCTCGAACTGGCGGCGCTTTATGAGCGCGGCAAGAAGACGGCAGAAGCCATCGAGATCTACAAACAGTTTCCAGAGAACCCCGCCGCGAAGGAGCGTGTGGGCGAGTTGTTGCTGGAATCCGGACAAACTTCCGTCGCGATTCCGGAACTTGAGGAAGCAGTCAAGAGTTCGCCAACCACAACTAACCGGATCGCCCTGGCAACTGCATACATTGAGAACAAGCAGCCCGATAAGGCGGCCCCACTGTTCCAACAGGCCCTGCAAGCTGAGCCCAAGAACCTGGACCTGCGAATGAGTTACGCGCGTGCGCTTCGTGAACTGAAGAAGTATCCGGCGGCGGCGCAGGAGTTCTACCGGGTAACACAAGCCAAACCGGACTCCGGTGAGGCCTGGAGCGATCTGGCGGGAATGCTGATCCTGCTCAACCAGGACCAGCAGGCTCTCGCGGCATTGGATAAAGTGAAGTCGCTGGGAGCGGAAAAGCCAGGGCACTTTTTCTTCCGGGCTGTTGTGCTGGATCGTAACCATCTATATCAGCCGGCCCTGGAGAATTACGAGAAGTTCCTTTCGATGAGCGACAACAAGAGTCCGGACGAAGAGTTTAAGGCACGCCAGCGCATTAGAGTAATTAAGAAAGAGCTCTCAAAGAGGTAAATGTTTTTTGCCCTGTTAGCAGCACTCCTCCTCGCTACGCCGATGCTTCGGGCCGATCTGGCTGACGTGAGGAACGAGCCTAATCTTGAGAAACGTTCGGAGAAGGCTCTGGAGAACGCGAACACCGCGATGGATGAAGCAAAGAAGGCTTACAAGGCCAGAGATTTCGCGGGTTTTAAGGCACGCGTACAAGAGGTGGAAGAATCGGCGGAGTTGAGCTATCTGTCGTTGGAGGAGACGGGGAAAGCAGCGCGCCGGAGTCCAAAATTCTTCAAACGCTCTGAGATGAAGATACACGCCCTCACCAAGCGGCTGGAGGCGTTGGCCGCAGAAGTGAGCCTGGAGGACCGGGGTCTGGTGGAGGCCGCGCGCAAGAACCTCAGCGATCTGGAAGATAAAATAGTATTCGAGATCATGACTAAGAAGCATTGACTATGAAACGGCTTTCCATTTTATTCCTGGCCCTCTCAGCCCTGCCCTTGCTGGCGCAGCGCGATTTTCTCACCGCCGACGAGGCCGACCAGGTTAGGTTGGTCCAGGAGCCGAATGAAAGGTTAAAGCTGTATATCGTCTTCGCGCGCCAGAGGCTCGACCTCATGCAGCAGGCCGTGGCGAAGGAGAAGGCCGGTCGTTCCGCGCTGATCCACGATCTGCTGGAAGACTACACACATGTTATCGAAGCGATCGATACAGTATCCGACGATGCTTTGAAGCGCAAAGTAGCGATTGACACAGGCACCGCGGCAGTGGCTCAAGCGGAGAAAGAAATGCTGGATGCTTTGAACAAGATTCAGGACTCCGAGCCAAAGGATCTGTCCAGGTATCAGTTCGCCCTGAAGGAGGCGATCGACACCACGCGCGAAAGCATCGAACTAGCCCAAGAGGACCTCAAGAGCCGGTCCCAGGAAGTCGACGCCAAGGTCAAAAAGGACAAGGCCGAAATTGAATCGGTAATGAAGCCGAAGGAATTGGAAGCCAAGAAAGCCGCCGAGCAGAAGGAAGTGGAGACCAAGCGCAAAGCTCCTACCCTTCGGCGGAAGGGCGAGAAGCCTCCCGAGTAGCTGTTTCTTTTTGCGCGAGAATCGAAGAGTGCTGGTTCGTGTCGCGCGCTATTTCCTGTCGATCTCTACCGCTCTCGCCATCATTCTGCTCTCCCGTTGGCTCAAACTCAATACCACTACGGTAGCGCTCAGCCTTCTGATGGTGGTGTTGGCCACCGCGACGTTTTGGGGCTTGGCGCTGGCCATTGCCCTTTCCGTGACGGCTGTGCTGGCATTCAACTTCTTTTTGATTCCTCCTGTTGGTACCTTCACCGTGGAAGATCCTCAGAATTGGGTCGCACTGGTTGCCTTTTTAGTAACAGCGGCTACAGCAAGTCAACTGTCCGCCCGGGCGCAGCGCCGCGCGGCCGAAGCGCAGGAGCGAAGCCTGGAGACTGAAAGGCTCTATGAGCTAGGCCGTGCCATCTTATTGAATGAGAGATTCGATCGAACGCTGGAACAGACGGCGATCGACGTGGCGCGGGTATTCGATCTAGGCGAAGTCGCATTTTACGACGCCGAAACCAAATCCACCTTTCGCACAGGAACCTCGTCGTTAATCCCCGAAAGCGAACTGGCGACCGCACTGGACACCGGAACTGGGATTTACTCGAACGGACGGTCGGTCACGCCGGTCCGGCTCGGCGGCAAACCGATCGGAAGTTTGGGGTTGCAAGGCCTATCTCCGATGACCGAGACGATTGTGGAGGCGATCGCGAACCTGGCCGCTATCTCGATTGAACGAGCCCGCGCCATGGAGCGAGCCACAGCGGCGGAGGCGTCGAAGCGCAGCGAAGAATTGCGGGCAGCCATGCTGGATGCACTGGCACACGATCTGAAGACACCCCTGACTGCTATTAAAGCGTCCATCACGGCGCTCATCTGGGCTCCGCCACGCTCAGCGGCAGGAACCCGGGAATTGCTTGACATCATTCACGAAGAGACGGAGCGCCTGAACCAGACTGTAAGCGAAACAGTCCAGATGGCGCGCATCGATGCCGGAAAGCTGGTGCTTGAAAGGCATCCGCACAAGATACGAGATCTAATAGAAGATTCCCTTGCCGATGTCCGACCGGCCGACATTGTGAGCCGCGTCGTAATTCGCATTCCGCACGACCTGCCGGACATTGATATTGACACGGACCTGATGCGGCAAGTTTTGAAACAACTGATCGACAACGCCGCCAAGTACTCGCCACCTGCTGCGCCGATTGAAATCTCGGCGGAAGCCGAAGGAGACTCAGTCATCATCAGCGTCGACGACCGCGGCCCCGGAGTGAACCCGGATGAACAGTACAAAATCTTCGAGAAGTTGTATCGCGGCCGGCACAGTTCCCGCACCACTGAAGGGACCGGTATGGGGTTATCGATCGCAAAAGGTATCGTGGAAGCACACGGGGGGAAGATCTGGGTGAAATCAAATCAATGGGGCGGAGCGGAGTTTTGCATCCGTCTGCGTACCTCCGACGTGCAGGCGAGAGCATGAGTCAACAAACAATCCTGGTGGTGGATGACGAACCGCAACTGCGCCGCGTCATGAGGGCGACATTGACGGAGTTGGGCTACATCGTCATCGATGCAAAAACTGGAGAGGAGGCGTTGGAGAAGTTGCATCACGACACGCCGGACATTATTCTGCTGGACCTGAACATGCCGGGCATAGGTGGGCTGGAAACCTGCCGCGCCATCCGGTCAGGTTCCGACACGCCCATCATCGTATTGTCTGTCCGCAATACCGAGCGCGACAAAGTGGAGTCGCTGGACGCGGGCGCGGACGATTACATCACCAAGCCGTTTGGCATTCAGGAACTGCTCGCCCGCATTCGCGCTGCACTCCGCCGCTCACCGGGCGGCGAGCAAGGCCCGCATCCCGTCCACACGGAACACCTGGAAATCGACTTTGACTCCCGGAAGGTGTTGTCGTTGGGTAAGGTCGTGCGGCTCACGCCAAAGGAGTTTGAACTGTTGCGGATCCTTGTGGCGAACGCCAACCGCGCCGTACCGCATCGCAAGCTATTGCAGGCGGTGTGGGGGCCGGACTATGGAGATGAAACCGAGTATTTGCGTGTGTTCGTCAACGCACTGCGAAAGAAAATTGAGCCGCATCCCTCCACGCCCGTGTATTTAATAACCGAACCTTGGGTGGGATACCGGTTCAACTTGCCGGACGCGTAACATTACGAAGTCCTAAGGTTATCTTTACGTATTCTTAACGCCTTTCCTCATATCCTCGAATTGGGTCGATGATATGAGTCTCCAGATTCAGAAGAAAACTTTCGCACCGATTGAAATTCCAAACGGCGGGAAGACACGGGACATCGCGGTGCTATACACCACAGCGGGACTTACCGAAGCCGCATTGGAGCACGCTAAAGAACTGTCTAGGGGAATGAATCTCCACGTACTCTTGGTTCACGCGCAGATAGTTCCTTATGCCCTGCCGCTAGACGAACCACAGGTGACGCTGCAAGCTTTGAAAGATGAGCTGCAAAAGATCGCCGGTGCCTTCAGCCTGGAAATCGAGGGCACAATCGTGCTGGCTCGAGACATGCAAAGCGCGCTGGCGTCTGCGCTGAAGCCGGACACCGTCATCGTGCTTGCATCGCACAAACGCCTCTGGAGAACTAAGGAAGAAAGCCTGCGCAACGAATGCGTCAAAGCGGGCCATGAAGTTGTGCTTTGCTACGTGAGTTAACCCTATGCTTGACGTTTACTACATTTTACTTTCCCTGTTGTTTTTCGCGATCGCGGTCCTGATGATTCGGCTCTGCGAAAAGGTTTGAGGAGATTTATATGGAATATGAAGTTGTAGGCGTGATCGCCCTGTTGATCGGTGCGTATTTGTTGCTCGCGCTGTTAAAGCCGGAGCGATTCTGAGAACGTTATGACAACGAACGGCTGGATTCAAATTGCTATCTTCTTCCTGATCGTCTTGGCTTCGACGAAACCGCTCGGGCTTTTCATCGCCGCGGTCATGGAAGGCCGGCGGACCTGGCTTTCGCCGGTGCTCCTCCCCCTGGAAAGGTTGATCTACAAGGCCTGCGGTGTCGACGCCACCAAGGAACAGCATTGGTCACAATATGCGATCTCGATGTTGGCCTTTAGCATGGTCAGCGGATTCTTTGCTTACGGACTGCAGCGTTTGCAAGGTGTTTTGCCTTTAAATCCCCAACATTACAACTGGAACGTGTCGCCCGATCTGGCATTCAACACAGCATTCAGTTTCGTGACTAACACCAACTGGCAGTCGTATGTACCCGAAACGACTCTGAGCTATCTGGTTCAAATGACGGCTCTCACGGTACAGAACTTCCTGTCCACCGCAGTCGGATTGGCGATCGCGATCGCCCTGGTGCGCGGCTTCGCCCGGCAGAGCGCGGAGACGATTGGTAATTTTTGGGCCGATCTAACGCGCGGTACGCTGTACATCCTGATGCCCTTGTGCGTTGTGGGCGCACTGCTGCTGTGTTCGCAGGGGGTCATTCAAAATCTGCATCCCTATACAGATGTCACCACGCTGGAGGGCACCAAGCAGGTCATTGCGCAAGGGCCAGTGGCTTCGCAGGAAGCCATCAAGATGGTGGGCACCAACGGCGGCGGCTTCTTCAATGCAAACTCTGCCCATCCCTTTGAAAATCCCACTCCGTTTTCGAACCTGCTGGAAATGGTCTTCATCTTCCTCATCCCGGCCGCACTGACGTACACATTCGGAAGGATGGTCCGCGATACCCGGCAGGGATGGGCGCTGTTTGCCGCTATGAGCGTGCTCTGGTTCGCCGGTGTACTTGTGAGTTATCACTTTGAACAAAAGGGCACACCAATGCTGGAGCGCGCCGGCGTTTCGATGCTGGCAACCACCGGGCAGCCGGGGGGCAATATGGAAGGAAAGGAAACACGCTTTGGAATCACCAATACCGCCTTGTTCGCCACCGTCACCACGGATGCGAGTTGCGGCGCCGTCAACGGAATGCACGACAGCTTCACGCCTCTGGGCGGCCTTGTGCCTCTGTTCAACATTCAACTGGGAGAAGTGGTTTTCGGAGGCGTCGGCGCCGGACTTTACGGCATGTTGATGTACGCAATCCTCGCCGTGTTCATCGCCGGCCTGATGGTGGGAAGAACGCCGGAGTATCTCGGCAAGAAAATAGAACAGCGGGAAGTGAAAATGGCGATGCTGGCGCTGTTGGTCCTTGCGGCCAGTATTCTTGTCTTCTCCGCCGCTACGTCGGTGGTTGGCTTCCCGAAGGACGGGTATGCTAACCCGCCAGGTCCTGCTGCCGCGAACGTCAACAATCCAGGACCGCACGGTTTCTCTGAAATTCTGTACGCCTACACCAGTGCCACTGGAAATAACGGCAGCGCTTTTGCCGGCATCAACGCCAACACCCCTTGGTACAACGGCACGCTTGGTCTGGCAATGCTGGTGGGGCGATTCCTTATGATTATCCCGCTGCTGGCCGCTGCCGGATCACTTGCACGTAAGAAATTGGTTCCCGTGTCGGCGGGCACCTTTCCCACGCACGGCTCACTCTTTGTGGGCCTGCTGGTCGGCACCGTGTTATTAGTCGGCGCGCTGACTTTCTTCCCGGCCCTTGCCCTAGGTCCAATCGTTGAACATTTGCTGATGTAAGGATTCACACTATGTCCACAACACTCGTAGCTCCCGCTCAGAATTCGACAGAACTGATTTCCAAAGCCAAACGTGCGCGTCCATTGTTCGATGGTCCAATTGCCAGGCGGGCCGTTGTGGATTCGCTCATCAAGCTCAATCCTGTGACACTGGCGAAGAACCCCGTCATGTTTGTGGTTGAAATGGGGGCTTTCCTCACCACTCTGATTTTGCTGCGCGACGCAGTGACGGGATCTTCCCTGTTCGGATTCGATCTGCAAATCTGCCTCTGGCTCTGGTTCACCGTGGTCTTTGCGAACTTTGCCGAAGCCATGGCGGAGGGGCGTGGAAAGGCACAGGCCGACCATCTCCGGAAGTCAAAGACCGAGTCGATGGCACGCAGGGTCCTCTCAGGAGGACGGGAGGAACCATGCGCCGCATCCATGCTGCGTAAGGGCGATGTAGTTTTGTGCGAGCCCGGCGACGTCATCCCGGGTGACGGCGATGTGATCGACGGCATCGCGAGTGTAGACGAATCCGTGATCACCGGGGAGAGCGCTCCAGTTATTCGTGAATCAGGCGGAGACCGTAGCGCGGTCACGGGCGGCACCAAAGTGCTCTCGGACTGGATCAAGATTCAAATTACATCAAATCCAGGCGAGACATTTCTCGACCGTATGATCGCACTCGTGGAGGGCGCGCAGCGCCAGAAAACCCCCAACGAAATCGCGCTGAACATCATGATCTCTGGATTGACGCTGATCTTTCTGCTTGCGGTGGTCACTCTTCCCCCGTTCGCCATGTTCAGCGTGGCTGCCGCAGGCAGTGGATCCATTCCCTCCGTTACGGTGTTGGTATCGCTCCTGGTCTGCCTGATTCCCACCACTATCGGCGGCCTGCTTTCCGCAATTGGAATCGCCGGTATGGATCGCGTGATGCAGCACAATGTACTGGCGATGAGCGGAAAAGCGGTAGAGGCAGCCGGTGATGTCAACACGCTGCTCCTTGACAAGACGGGCACCATCACACTCGGCAACCGCCAGGCCGTCGAGTTCATCCCAGCGCCGGGCGTAACTGAATCGGATTTGGCCGACGCAGCGCAGCTCTCCAGCCTGGCGGACGAAACACCGGAGGGACGTTCCGTTGTCGTGCTGGCCAAAGAGAAATACGGCCTGCGCGGACGCGAGATCTCAGCCCACAACAC
>JBDUEM010000007.1:0-66798 GCA_040002435.1 Bryobacteraceae bacterium | reverse complement strand
GGGCTCCAGAGAGGATTCCAGAATTTTCAAATTCCCCGGCCTGTTCCGGTGCTTGGCGCCGATGAGAGCTGGTATTTGCTGCGGATCGGCATGCGGCGGTTGATGAACTTAGTGGTCAACACTTCGCAGTTCGATCGTCTTTTCACCCGCGGCGATGACATCAATCAGGAGCTTTATAAGGTAATGGAAGCGCAGGGCCGGGCGCCGTTTTTCGCCTTCGTGAATTACATGGATGCGCATTTCCCTTACATTCCGCCGGCGCCTTTCGACCGCCTTTTTCCTGGCAAGGACGATAAGCTTCTCCAGGGCGATCTGGAGGAGGCTCAGGAAAGGGTGATGCGCGGGAAATCGTTCAAACCCAGCGAGTACAACCACTTACTGTCACAGTACGACGGCGGCATCGCCTATACCGATGCCCAGATTGGTAAAATGATGGACTGGTTGAAGCAGCGGGACTTGTACGACAACACGTTGATCGTGGTCACCTCAGATCATGGAGAAGCCTTTGGCGAAAGAAATCTGGTCCTCCACGGAAATTCGGTCTACCAGAACCTGCTGCATGTGGCGCTGCTGATCAAGTATCCGAAGAAAGCGGCAACCGGAGTCGTGAGCGACCCGGTCAGTTTGATAGACATCGCACCCACTATTCTGACGGCGGCCGGAGTGCCGGTGGATTCGAAAATTCAGGGGCGCAACCTGCTGGCGAACGCCTCAATGCCGAAACGGGATCTGTTCAGCGAATCGTTTCCGTGCCCCGTGCCGCATCCCCCGGAGTGCATTTTGAGCGGATGTACCTCCCGTGCGCTTTTGACATGGCCCTATAAGCTGATCACTTCGAGTTCCGGCAAATACGAGGTCTACGATATCGCGGCGGATCCGAACGAGCTACACGATTTGACCGCGGCCCAGGAGTCGAAGGCCACCGAACTTGGGACCGAACTGAAAGCCTGGGTGAAGACGATGCCGGCGCGCCCGAAGCAGCAGGTGAAGCTCGATGGGGATGCCGTGCAGCGGTTAAAGTCGCTGGGTTACGTGCAATAGATCACGCCTTCGGATGCGCGCGATCGTAGACAGCCATCAGTTCCGTAAGCGAAACCTGCGTGTACTTCTGGGTGGTGGACAAGCTGGCATGGCCCAGCAATTCCTGAATGGAACGGAGATCCGCTCCGTCACTCAGGAGATGAGTGGCGAAGGCGTGCCGCAGACTGTGCGGATGCACTGATGAGTCGCCGGACAACACCGTTGCATAGAGCTTGACGATATTCGAGATGCCTCGGGTCGTCAGCCGCGTGCCGAGATAATTTAGAAACACCGCCTTTTCGTTCCCTTTCGGCTTCCTGGTAACCAGGTAGCGTTCCAGAGCGGTCGCCGCTTTGGCGCCGAACGGAACCTGCCGCTCTTTACGCCCTTTTCCGCGCACCAGGATCCAGCGGTCCGAGATATCGATGTCCTCCAGATTCAGTCCGGCCAGTTCGCTGACGCGAATGCCGCAGCCATATAGGAATTCGAAAATGGCCAGGTCGCGCGGCATGCTTTCACGCCCCATCTGATTCGCTTCGATGCCGTTTAGCAAGTTTCCGGTCTGCTCCGCGGTCATGACCCGAGGCAGTTTCTTTGGCGCTTTGGGGGTACGCAGGAGTTTTGCGATATTCAGCTTTACAATGCCTTCCCGCATCAGGTAGGCGTAGAACGAGCGGACCGAAGCCAATTTCCGGCGAATGCTTATCGCACTCAGCTCTTCGTGGTGCAACTGGCCCAGCCATTCCCGCAAGTCCAGAACCGTAAGGGCGGCAGCCGGCGGGGGAGCGCCATCCGGCGGTGTGAAGTAAGTCTGCAGTTGTTCAAGGTCCGAGCGATAGTTCCGCAGCGTGTGGGGCGATACATTTTCGCGCCGCAGTGCGTCCAGGTAAAAGTCGATCTGGGAAGGCAGCGAATCAGACATAGACGCCGAGGTGCTCGTCCATGGCCGCTTTGGCCCGGCGGCAAACCTCCGCATGGCGAGCCTTCTTGTCATGCCGGAATTTGCGGCGGGTAGCTTCGTCCAGAGTAGGCAGCAGGTCGAATGTGATGTTCGCAGGCTGATAGCCGGCGGGATCCGCGCCGGAGATGTAGGCGCAAAGCGAACCCAGCGCAGTCGGTCTGGGGAACGGCCTGACCGGCTGGCCGGTGGCGAATTCCACCGCGTGACGTCCGGCCAGCAACCCGGTGGCGATGGATTCGGTGTAGCCTTCCACTCCGGAAATCTGCCCGGCGAAGAACACCCGTGGCTGCGACTTGAGTTGCAGGGTCGGCGTCAGTAATGCAGGGGCATTGATATAGGTGTTGCGGTGGATCTGCCCAAACCGCAGGAACTCGGCATTGGCAAGGCCCGGAATCATACGCAGGATTCTTGCCTGGTCGGCATACTTCAGATGATTCTGGAATCCGACCAGATTGTAGCTGTTCGCACGCGCGTTCTCCTGGCGCAACTGCACCGCGGCGTAGGGCCACCGGCCGGTGCGCGGATCCGTAAGGCCGACGGGCTTCATGGGTCCGAAGCGCAAGGTGTCCCGTCCCCGGCGGCAGATCTCTTCGATAGGCAGGCAGGCTTCGAAATAGGGGATGTTCTCGTCGATCTTCGATTCGTAAGTCTGAGCGGCTTGCAGCGCGGCGATGAACTGGTCGTACTCTTCCTTATTGAAAGGGCAGTTCACATAATCGTCGGTGCCATCGATCGACTTCCCGTAGCGTGAGGCGCGGAAGGCGATAGACATGTCAATGCTGTCGGCGTCCACAATAGGGCTGATGCTGTCATAGAAGAAGAGGCGCTCCGAGCCGGTGAGGCGGGCTATCTCCAGCGCCAGCGCATCGCTGGTCAGGGGGCCGGTAGCGATGATGACAGGCTCATCGTCCGGCAGCGTGGTCACTTCTTCGCGCCGGATTTCAACGTTCGGCAGTTCTTCGATTGCCTTCGTGACAGCGGCGGCGAAGAGGTCGCGATCCACGGTAAGAGCATGCCCTGCGGGTACGCGCGTTTCGCTGGCGATCCGCATGGCAAGCGAATCGAGCTTGCGAAGCTCTTCCTTGAGTAGCCACGGCGCGGAATTCTCAGATTCGCTCTTCAGCGAATTGCTACAAACCAGTTCCGCCATATGACTTGTCTTATGGGCGGGTGTCTGCTTGCCCGGACGCATCTCGTACAGGATGACGTTCAAGCCCGCGCGGGATACCTGCCAGGCTGCCTCCGATCCTGCCAGCCCGGCGCCGATAATGTGAATGGTGGACGGCAACCTTCAGGATAGCGAACCCGGCAAGTGCGGGGTTCTATATAATGCGCATATGCCAGACACCAACATTTCCCGCCGCGGACTGCTTCGCGGCACGGCAGTCACCGGCGCTGTTGCAGTAACCGCCGCCTCCTATTCCCGGGTGATGGGGGCTAACGAACGCATCCAACTGGGACTGATCGGCTGCGGAGGCCGCGGGAACTACGTGATGCAGACGTTCGTCAAAACGGACCGCGTAGAAGTGAAAGGTGTCTGCGACGTCTGGGCCGAACGTACCGCCAAGGCCAAGCAAACGGCGATCAACGCCGCCACGTTTTCCGATCACAGAAAGATGCTGGAAACCGTGAAGCCGCTCGATGCGGTTTTGATCGCGACGCCCGATCATTGGCACACCCGCATCGCCATCGATGCCTTGAATGCGGGCAAAGACGTTTACGTTGAGAAACCTTTGACGCTGAAAATGGAGGAGGGCCCTGAGGTTGTCAAAGCGGCGCGAATTAATAACCGGATTTGCCAGGTTGGCATGCAGCAACGCTCCGGAAAGATCTACCTGCGGGCAAAGGAAGAAGTCATGAAGGCGGGCTTGCTGGGAAAGGTGACGCTGGCCCGAACCTGGTGGCACGGGAATGGGGCCCATCTGCAAAAGGCGCCCGCTTCGCTCAATACGCGCCCATCGGATCTAGATTGGGCGCGCTTCCTTGGCCCAGTGAAGTGGCGTGACTGGGATCCGCAGCAGTATTACAATTTCCGCGCTTATCTGGACTTCGGCGGCGGCCAGGTGACCGATCTGTTCACGCACTGGATCGACGTCGTCCACATGTTTATGGATCAGGACAACCCAATCTCGGCTTCGGCCGCGGGCGGAGTGTACGCGTACAAGGATGGCCGCACGGCGCCGGACACCATCAACGTCCTTCTGGAATATCCCGCCGAATGGACCGCTACATTTGAGGCGACGCTTTCGCCCGGTATCACAGGCGCGGCCGTCGAGATGTGCGGCACGGAAGGCAAGTTAAATATCACCAGGAGCCAATACGAGTTTTTGCCCAAAGGGAAAGGAGCCACTCCAGTGATTGTGAAGTCCGAACGCGACCAGACGATCGATCACGTGGAGAACTTCCTGGACTGCGTGCATTCGCGCAAGCTGCCGAACGGAGATGTGCTGATTGGGCACCGGTCGGCCCAGGCTTCTCATCTGGGCAATATTGCGTACGAACAGAAGCGGCGGTTGCGCTTCGACCCCATGCGCGAAGAAATCCTGCCCCTTTAGCGTGCCGTCAGGTTCAGTTCCATGTAAACGTCGGCGCGGGCGTATGGTGACGGCACAATCCGTTCCAGCGGGAGATGGCGGAATCCCACGGATTCATACAGCCGGATGGCGTTCGCGAGCTTACGATTCGTCTCCAGGTAGAGACGGCGGGCACCGGATGCGTGAGCCTCTGCAATCGTAGCCTCCAGAAGGCGGCGTCCGATTCCCGTCCGCTGCGACGTTTCCGTAACGGCCATCTTTGCCACTTCAAACTCTCCCGGCTCCATTGCAAGCAACGCGCAGCAACCGATGGGCTGATCGTCGCTGATGGCGAAGAAAATCCTTCCGCCTTTAACGACAATGGTGTTGTACGGATCGGCCAGCGATGCCTTGTCCTTTGCTTCCATAACGAAGTACCGTGTAATCCATTCCTCGTTGAGGATGCGAAAAGCAGACTCATCCCCCGTTTGAAACTCGCGGATTGTCGTTTCCGTTTGCGTCATCGTCGCCCTCCTACATACAGAGACTAAGGCAATGCCTGTGATATGTCCAATATTTTAGAGCTCATGATTTATACTTGTGCGATATGAGTTCTGAGGTCGAACTTCGTCACCTCCGTTACTTCCTGTCGGTAGCCGAAACGCTCCATTTCGGCAAGGCAGCTCTCCGCCTGGGAATGGCACAGCCGCCTCTGAGCCAGCAAATCAAACAGTTGGAACAGATTGTCGGTCACCGTCTGTTCGACCGCACAACGCGCGGAGTAAAAATGACAGTCGCGGGCCAACTCCTGGCTGAAAGGGCCCGCAGTACGTTGGAGAAGGTGGAGGATGATTTAACCCAGGTGCGGCGTCTGGGCCGCGGCGAGGAGGGTACGCTCACGGTGGGTTTCAGCGGATCCGTCATGTTCACAGAACTTCCCGCCGCGATTGAAACCTACCGGCGCCGTTACCCTAAGGTAGAGTTCCGGCTGCGTGAACTGTCGACATCGGCGCAGATTGCCGCACTAATTGACGGAACCATCGACCTCGCGTTCCTGCGCGACGGAGACCCCACGGGTGGCATCGAAATGACGACGATGCTTAAGGAGCGCTACGTTGCCGTGCTGCCGGAAGGGCACGCGCTGGTTCGCAAGCGGGCATTTGGGGTGAAGGATTTGCGGGACGAACCCTTCATCCTGTTCGCGCGCCGCATGGGACCACTCGCCTTTGATAGAACCATCGCATGCTGCGAGCGGAACGGATTCCACCCCAGGATCGTGCAGGACGCACCGCAATGGCCTACGCTGGTCCGCCTGGTGGCGGCCGGCCTCGGAGTGACACTGGCGCCTGCGTGCGTAAGTAAGGTTACAATTCCTGGAGCCGTCTACCGCGATGTCGATGCTTCGTGCAAAACTACTGTTGACCTCGCTCTTAAGTCCGGGTCGAGCAGCACCGTCGCCAGGAACTTCGCCGAGATCGCGCGCGAAAAACTGGTCAGCTAGGCCAATTTGACTAAGGCTGTTCCCTGCATTTTTGGTGGTGAATCCACCCTTTTGTGGCGGTTAAACGCTAGGGGAAAGATGCTATACTGCCGTTTCTAAGCAAAAAGAAGATCACTGGGGGAACGGAAAATGAGCAGCATTTACAGGCGCGCGCTAGGCGTGTGCCTTGTCTCGGCGAGCCTGGCTTGCGGTCAGTTGGCGATCGCAGCCGAGCCGGCGCCACAGGCGGACAGCGCCAGGTCGGACGCCGCAGTGCCGGCGGGCGGACCGCTTTCAGAATCGGAAATCATCATCCTCCTGCAGGCCAAAGTGCCGCTTGAGGTGATCTCGAAGTTCGTGACCATCCGAGGGGTTAACTTCGTCAGCACAAAGGATAGCAGCAAGCGGATCATGTCGTCCGGCGGAGACGTTTCTCTGATCGGTACGGTGAATCTGAATCAAAAAGAAGACGCCGTGATTGCTCAGGCTGACACAGGGACGAAGAAACGAAAATAGCCTAGTTTCTCGCGCGAGGCAGATTCTGGCCGTCGATGCTGTCGATTCGCTTGCTGCTGTCGCGCGAGACACCGACGATCAGGAACTCCAGAGGCTGACTGCCGCTATTGGTAAAAGAGTGCAGCTCGTTGAGCTGAATCGGCACAGCGTCGCCGGGGCGAACTGGGGCGGTTTCGGGTGCGGCTCCCCTTGGCGTGGCGCCGGAGACTGTCACCGATCCCTCGCCGTTCATCACGTAGTAGAACTCAGCTACTTCGCGGTGAAGATGGGCTCCCGTGGAGGCGCCCTCCGGCAGGATCAAGTGATCCACATAAGCCCACGGTCCCAGGAAGACGGACGGATCCAGGACGCGGCGGTACTGAGCAGTTCCCTTTCCTCCGTTCATCGCTTCCACCGGCCGCAGCAGCATCCGATCGAGTCGCATACTCATAAACGCGGGAATCGGGTCGAGCGGAACGTCCACGCGCGGGTCGTTCAGATTGAACGCGTCGTAGGTATCCTTCATCGCACTGACGTTGATGTTCATCCATTGCACCGGCTTATCGGTAGCGTTGTAGATGGCGTGAGAGTGCCCCATGCGGCACGGCGCTCCGGCCGGTCCCTTTAGTAAAGAAGTGCGCCCGTCTATGGTAAATTGCGCTTCGCCGTCGAAGATGACGAACATCTCCTCGGTTTGATTGTGGAAATGAGCGCCGATCCCGCTCTTGGGCTGGATGATTCCGCGGTGGAGGAAGTACAGGTTTGTGTCGAGCGAATGGGCGTCGAACAAAGCCATGTAATTGAGCGCACCCGCGCCGGCGTGTACGGCTTTGCTTTCCCGATATTTGGCGGGGTCGGTGTGAACAATCCGCTGCCCAAGCGGTTCACGCGCCGCGAGCGGAACTGCGATTCCAATCAAAGCCACCAAGAGGTGTTTCATGCTGTCTCCGTCTCCAATCGGGATTCAGCATATCACAGGCATCCTGGCATTCAAGCCAGCGACTCTTTGTGCTCGCCAAACACTGACCGCATGCGGCCGGCGATTTCTCCGACAGTGGCCGATGCGGCCGCGCAATTCACGATATGCGGCATCAGGTTTTCCGGGGTCCCTGCGGCTTGCTCCAGCCGGGCCAAGGCGGTTTCCACCTCACTGTGGCTACGGCCGGCCCGCACATTCCGCAGTCGCTCAATCTGTTGCTTTTCCAGATTTGGGTCAAGCCGAAACCCAGTGAAGGAGGCTGATTCCTCCTGCCGGAAACGGTTCACGCCGACCACGATCGTCTCCTGGCGGTCTACGGACCGCTGGAAGGCATAGGCTGCGTTCTGAATCTCGCGCTGGACGTAGCCATTCTCGATGGCGGCGAGCGTTCCCCCCAGGGAATCAATCGTTGCCAGGTATTTCGCGGCCTCGGCTTCGAGGGAATCGGTGAGTGCTTCGATATGGCCGCTGCCTCCAAACGGATCAGCCGTGCCGATGACGCCGCTCTCATTGGCAATGATCTGCTGGGTCCGCAGCGCCAGACGCGCCGAATCCTCCGTCGGCAGCGACAGTGCCTCATCGCGGCCGTTCGTATGCAGCGACTGAGCTCCACCAAGAACTGCGGACAAGGCTTGCATTGTAATCCTGACCACATTGTTGTCCGGCTGTTGGGCAGTGAGCGTGGATCCGGCGGTCTGCGCATGAAAACGGAGCATCATGGAACGGGGATCTTTCGCCCGGAAGCGGTCCCGCATGATTCGGGCGTACAGCCGGCGGGCCGCGCGAAACTTGGCGACCTCTTCAAGAAAATTGTTATGGGCATTGAAAAAGAAGGAGATACGGGGAGCAAAGGAATCGACATCCAGTCCCGCATCCAGCGCCGCTTCGACATAGGCGATGGCGTTGGCGAGAGTGAAAGCGACTTCCTGGGCCGCGGTGGAGCCCGCCTCGCGAATATGATAACCGCTAATGGAAATGGTGTTCCACGCGGGAAGCTCCCTGCCGGCCCATGCGAACAGGTCCGTAATAATCCGCATTGCCGGGCGAGGCGGGTATATATAGGTCCCGCGTGCGATGTATTCCTTGAGAATATCGTTCTGGATGGTTCCGGAGAGACGGCGGAGGTCGGCGTTCTGGCCTCGCGCGACTAACATATATAATGCGAGCAGAATAGAGGCCGTAGAGTTGATGGTCATCGAGGTCGTGATGCCCTGCAACTCAATACCGGCAAACAGCCGTTCCATGTCAGCCAGGGAGCCAATCGCAACGCCGGTGCGGCCTACTTCACCCGCAGCCAAAGGATGGTCCGAATCAAGGCCCATCTGAGT
The DNA here is from genome assembly GCA_040002435.1 of Bryobacteraceae bacterium. Lineage (GTDB taxonomy): Bacteria > Acidobacteriota > Terriglobia > Bryobacterales > Bryobacteraceae > JANXXV01. The sequence goes on along the minus strand of JBDUEM010000007.1, from coordinate 58,022 downwards.
GGGCAGGTCGAAGGCAACCGAAAGACCGGTAATCCCCTGGGAAAGCAGGTACCGGTAGCGATGATTGCTCTCCTCCGCGGTCCCAAAGCCGGCGTATTGCCGCATGGTCCACGGCCGGCTGCGATACATCTCCGGGTAGATACCCCGGGTAAAGGGAAACTCGCCGGGCCGCTCCGACTGATTCCTCATGACCGCGAGATTTTTCGCGCGCGGAGGTAGGAAAAAACTCCAAAGACGATCATTATCAATGCAAATCCGCAGGTCAGTAGCGTACGGAAGAGGCTTTGCGCGTCGCCTTCGAAATCCCTGATGTGGCGATAGGCCGAAGGAACCGAAAGGACGGCAAGTGCGAAGAAAAGGAAGGCGATAAATTCATTCCAGATGACGCGGACCGGCTTGATCACCCCGGGAACGACGTGCTGAACAAATTTTTTTCGGATAGAAGCCATTGTTCGTTCCTGATTTCATGTTAACAGAGGAGCCGGGATGGCCCCCCAGGCTACAGGTTGCGGCGCGGAATACCGATAAGAAAATGAGAAAGCAACGAATTGTCTGCGACGTGAGGCGCCGCGCGACATCAAAGAGATAGGATGCTATTCTAAAGTTGGCCGGGAGAGGCGGTGAGAGTGGACGATCAACTCAAGGAATTAATGCAAGAGCTTGGCAACGCCATCAACGAATCTCTGTCCGATTCCGACCGGATCGCGGCTGCGATTGGTGAAATTAAACGTGCCGGCTACGATGTCTTCTTAGTGTTGGAGGCCACCATCGGTTTCAACAAGCGGGATGAGAACGAGTCCGATAACGAAGACGGTTCGGAAGTGGAAATTGAGACGGAAGCTCCCACGCTCCGCAAATTCGAATCCGCCGGCAAAGTGAAATGGACGTCGCAAGACCATAAGTTCCTGCGCGCCCTAAAAATCGCCATTGACGAAGAAGTCCACTAGGGACCGATTTCCGGACCGGCCAGTTCACGGTAGACCCCCCAGGTTTTGTTTACGGCAGAACGCCAACTGAATTTTGCCGCTCTGTCCTTCCCCGCTGCGACCATTTTCGCTCCCAGGTCCGAATCCGCGATCAGGCGGTGGAGCGCCGCCGCAAGCTCCTCCGTCTCCTCCGGATTGATTTGTAATGCGGCCTCACCAGCAACCTCGGGTAGGGCGGATCTGTTCGAAGTAATTACTGGGACACCGCGCATCATGGCCTCCAAGACCGGCATGCCGAAACCTTCGTCCAGTGACGGGAAGGCAAAGATGCGGGCTCGCGCGAAAATGCGATCGAGCGCAGGACCGGAAAGATAGCCGGTAATCTGAATTCGCTCCCGGGCAGGGCTGGATTCAATCCTCTTTAAGATGTCAGCCGCGCCGAAGCCCGATGAGGATCCGGCGAGCACCAATCTCCAATCCTTCGGAACTGTCTCAAACGCTTCCACCAGGCGAGTGATATTCTTTCGCTGCTGGATCGCGCCAACGTGCAAAATCAGATTTTCCCTCGGCAAGGTAGTGCGGTCCACTGCTTCCCGGACGCCATGATGAATTACCCGGATGCGGCTTCTTTCCACATTGAGGTGTTCCTCTACCTGATCGGCCGTAAACTGGGAAACCGTAACGATCAGATCGCAACGCTCCGCCGCCCGCTGGGCCCGAGCCGCGAACACCTTGCGAAACTCCGGAGTGGAATAATTCTGGGTCAGCACAAAGAGGTCGTGAAACGTGCACACGCGGCGCTTCATGCGCTTCACCGGCATTCGTTGATTGAGTCCGTGAAAGAGCTCACCCGAAGGAACCCGGAATTCGTCGTGCAGAAGGAAGCGGCTACAGTTTCGGAAAAGGCGTTGACGGAACGACCGGATATATTGCCGGGAACGGTAACAGAAGAGGAAAGGGGTTTTTGGGTGGGCGGTCGCCAAGCCGGTCAGTATCTCGTGAGAATAGACTCCGACGCCGGTCAGTTCTTCCCCGATGCTGTATGTTGCGTCAATTGCGATTGGCAAACATCATTTTCGCATGGGGGACTACTTGTCTTCGAGCTCATACTCCTTTAGCTTTCTGTAGAGTGTGGTTCGTCCGATACCCAGCATGATGGCCGCAGTTGCGCGATCGCCCTTCGTGAAGTGAAGACATTCCAGGATGGCGCGGCGCTCCACCTCCATCAGGGGCAGTATGTGGCCCCTGGCGGACAATGTTTCGGAGGTATGGCCCGTCGGGGGGATGATCGTCTGCTGCACCGATACGGAGAACGACCGAAGCTGTGACTTTTGCGACGCGGTGTAATTCTGAATGGCCGAAGGAAGATCTGGAACGTGCAGCAGTGGACCTGAATTGATAGCTGCCATGTGCTGCACGGAATTTTCGAGCTCTCTCACATTGCCAGGCCAGTCATATGCCGACATCGCATCGATGACTTCCTGCGTCAGCGAATGATTCTTACCGTGGCGCTCAAGAAAGTGTTGCAGCAGTATCGGGATATCCTCTCTGCGATCGCGCAGCGGGACCAGCCGGACCGTGACAACGTTCAGCCGATAGAAGAGATCGCGGCGAAAGGCGCCATGCTCTACTTCGGCTGCGAGGTCGCGGTTGGTGGCGGCGATGACCCGGAAATCGGATCTCCTGATTTGCAGGCCGCCGACAGGGCGAAATTCTTTTTCCTGCAGAACGCGAAGCAGCTTCACCTGCATATCCAGCGGCAACTCGCCGATTTCATCGAGGAACACCGTGCCGCCATTGGCCATTTCGATCATGCCCAGCTTTGATGCGGCCGCTCCGGTGAAGGCGCCCTTCGCATGACCAAACAGATCGCTCTCCATGAGCGGTCCTACTAAAGCCGAACAGTCGATGGTGACGAACGGTCCGCAGTTTCCAATCGCGTGGATGGAGCGGGCGACCACTTCCTTGCCGGTGCCGGTTTCTCCAAGTATCAGTACCGGCCAGCGCGTCCGGCCGAGCTTCTCTATCTGCCGGTGAACCTGGCGCATGCGCGGACTGTTACCAATAAGAGCCCGTGGGAATTCCATACCCTCGCCAGTCATTCTAAGAGTGAGTGGCGGTGGTGTGCGAAAAGTCTCCGCCTATTTAATGGAGTCGGCCGGATCGTCGAGGCGCACAACGAAACCATCGGTGCCCGACCTGCGCAGCCGCTCAGCGAGGGCATTGGCCTTCTCGTTCGAATCCTCTTCCCCGACAAGAACGCGGTGAGTGCGCGTTTTTCCTTCGCGAACCACGATGCGCGCCGCGCCGTAGAGTTCTCTCATATTCGCGGCGAGCGATTGGGCCCGGACACGATCCTGAAACGCACCAATCTGAACCGCGAAGAGGTTGGTCGCGGCTACTACAGCAGGCGGCGGAGTGATCGCGACAGGCGCGGCAGCGACTGTTTCACGAACGGGCGGAGGCGCGGTAGCGACTGTTTCGCGAACGGGCGGAGGCGCAATCACAGTAAGCTTCACTTTTGTGGTGCCGGGTCCAAGCAGTTCAATCTCCCTTGCCGCGGCGCGAGAGAGATCGATGATGCGATGGTGCACAAACGGACCCCGGTCCTGAATGCGCACATCGACTGTCTTATCGTTTGTGAGATTCCGGACCCGCACCCAGGTTCCGAACGGCAGGGTGCGGTGCGCAGCCGTTAACTTCTCCATGTCGTAGATTTCCCCGTTGGCGGCGCGGCGTCCATGATAGGGATCTCCATACCAACTGGCGATCCCCGTCTCTGTCGATCCGATGGGCGCGGGCTTCGCAACCTTTACTTTTTTCTTCGGTCCGCATCCGCTGACGAAGCAGAGCAGCGTCGCGGAAATCAGAATCGTATGACGGATGAGAACGGCCTTCATCATTCGTGATGCTACCGTGAGAGCGGTCGCGGCGGCAACAATTTGCGACGAAACAATTCGCAAGTGAAACGTTTTTTCATGAACTCAACAGAGAACTCTCATCGAAGTGAACGTTACATGCATTTTTCTCTTGACTTTATTTTCGTCTCACCTTATATATGGATCACACTGCGATCTTTTCGGATCGCAAATTTTGATGTTAGGGAGAATTACTCAATGAAGAACGCAACCAAGAAAGCTGCTAAGAAAGCGCCGGCCAAGAAGGCCCCAGCTAAGAAGAAAAAGTAGCTGACGACGCGTCCCGATAGGGACACAGCATACAAGTTCCCTCACGGCCCCGAGAAATCGGGGCCGTTTTTATTGGCTCAAACGCATTTTTTGAAGCAGTGCGGTGCTGCAACAAAGAGCAGCGCTTCTGTTGTAGGCAGGGGAACCGCTATTGTAGAGACGGGAGATTTACTTGTGCAACGGCGAACTTTTCTTCGGGCCACATGCAAGACGGCGGCAGCGGCGGCATTGGTCCGGGACCTTTCCTCACAGACACCGGCCGGCATTCGCCTCGGCTTCGACACGTATTCTCTTCGCGCATGGAAGTGGAATGCGATGCAGTTCATCGACTACGCGGCGAATCTGAAACTCGACTCCATCCAACTGTCGAGCCTCGGCGACTACGAGAGCCTCGACCCGGTATATCTGCGGAAGGTAAAAGAGCGCGCGTCGTCAGCGGGCATCGTGCTGGATGGTGGTATCGGCTGCATCTGTAATTCGACGAAGAGTTGGAATGCGAAAGAGGGCACGCCGGTTGCGTACCTTCTAAAAGGAATCGGAGTTGCCAAGGCAATCGGCGCGACCTCCATGCGATGCTTCATGGGGAGCTCGGTAGACCGCTTGGGTGCGTTGCCCATTACCGCGCATATCGAAAATACTGTGAAGGCGTTGAAGGCTGTGCGCTCGCGGGCGCTTGATGCGGGAGTGAGGATCGCGGTGGAGAATCATTCCGGTGACATGCAAGCCCGCGAACTGAAGGCGCTGATCGAAGAAGCCGGTAAAGATTACACTGCTGCTTGCCTCGATACCGGGAATCCGATGTGGGTAGCGGAAGATCCAATGACCACTCTCGAAATTCTGGGCCCTTATACAGTCACCACGCACATCCGCGACTCGATTGTGTTTGAACATCCCCGGGGAGCCGCTGCGCAATGGGTGGCCTTGGGTGATGGGATCGTGGATTTTCGGCGCTTCGTTGCACGCTTCCGCGAACTGTGTCCGAACTCTACGATGCAACTGGAAAACATTACGGGACGTCCCCCAAGGGTGGTGCCCTACCTGGAAACGGAATTCTGGAGAGCATTTCCGGATGCCAATGCCGCCGAGTTCTCGCGTTTCGTCGCGCTGGCAAAGAGCGGACGTCCGCTAATGACAACTATGGTGGTGGAAGATGAGGGCAAGCAGCCGCCCGCATACGAAGCGGCGCTTCGCGAACAGCAGCGCGTCGATCTGGAACGCGGCTTTGAATACGCGAAGAAGACATTGGGAGTCGGCATTCGATGGAGGGCGTAATGGTGCAGCCTTCCTCTAAGTTCGATACGATACGGAGACTATCATGAGCACAATTCCTACCAGGACGGTCCCGGTCGACCGGCATGCGGCCTTTGACAAGAGAAAGCTTTTCATCCTGAGTGTTCTCGCACTCGTCACAGCCGGAGTCAGTTTCGGATTGCGCGGCAGTGTCGCCGGCGATCTCCGAACCAACTTCTTTGATCCCATCGACAAATTGCGTTCGGCGGAGATGGTGGGAGCGGTGCTGGGCGTAGCGTTTTTAGGTTTCGCGTTTACTATCGCGATTGGCAGTCCCCTGCTGGACTATATCGGCATGGGGCGGCTGCTCACGCTGTCGAGTTTCTGCTTCATAGTGGGCACGCTGGTGGTAGTGTTCGCCGCCAGCATTGCTTCGGGTGCGGCGATCTATGACGTGGTTTGGGGCGGCATGCTGCTGATCGGCATTGGACAAGGACTGGTGGAAACCGTGATCAATCCGTTGGCCACCACACTGTATCCGGAAGAGAAAACGGCGCGGCTGAATATCCTGCATGCCTGGTGGCCGGCCGGAATTATTTTCGGCAGCCTGATCGGCCTCTTCATCGGATACCTGAACATGAACTGGCAGGTAAAGTTCTCGATGGCCCTGATTCCCGCGGCCGCATTCGGCATCATGTGTATGTTCGCGAAGTTTCCGCCCACTGAACGGGTGGCGTCAGGCATTCCCACCAGCGACACATTTAAAGAAGTGAGCAAGCCGTTCTTCCTCATCTGGTTCTTCTCAATGTTCCTGACGGCCGCCTCCGAACTTGCGCCTGGGCAGTGGGTGGACCTGGCGCTGACACGGACGGTCGGGATGCAGGGCATCTGGCTTTTGATCTACGTCAGTGGCTTGATGTTCGTAATGCGGCACTTTGCAGGACCCATGGTCCACAGGCTGTCTCCCGTCGGATTGCTTTGGACTTCTTCCCTATTGGCATCGGCTGGGCTGCTGCTCCTCAGCGTTGCCAACTCGCCCGTAACGGGATTGCTTGCCGCAACCGTTTGGGGAACAGGTGTTTGCTACATGTGGCCGACGATGCTTGCCGCTGCTTCCGAACGCTTCCCAAGAGGCGGTGCGCTGCTGATGGGATTAATGGGAACGGCAGGCACGCTTTCCATTTATTTCGTACTGCCCTTGATGGGACGCGTCTTCGACAATGCGAAGATTGAGGCCGCCGGAGGCGCAGAGGCTTTCGACAAGCTGTCGGGGGAAGGACTGAACCGTGTTCTGACAATAGCCTCGCAGACTTCCTTCCGCTACGTTGCAGCCTTGCCGGCCATCCTATTGATAGTCTTCGGGACGATCTGGCTATATGACCGGTCCCGGGGCGGATATAAACCTACTTCTATCTAAGCGGGTGAGCGACGTCCCCTATCAATATCCGAATAGCAGGTGGAGGTTCAGGGTTAGCTGGAGCAGGAAGGAGTTGGAGGGTTGATCGGAATTCGCGATTCAGTTAGCACCGAAGTGCGCAACGCTAGATGAAACCGTCCGTAGTTCCGGCCGGTTCCATCTAACGTTAGCGTGCAAAAGACATCTTAGCGGTTGTTGTCCCGGTAGCGGTTGTTGTCCTGATAGCGGTTATTGTCCTGATAGCGATTATCGTCGTGATAGTGCACACCATCACGATTTCGACCACGATCCGGCCCGCCAATTCTCAGCGTTTGATCCAGCCGGAACGTGAGAAGAGATTCTGCAGGTACGTCGACATTGCGGCCCCGGGTTACGGTTTGGCCGATTGCACCCGCACCACCGCCCGCTAAGGCACCAATGGCGGCACCCTTGCCGCCGCCGGCTATCGCGCCGATGATACTGCCGATGATCGCACCGCCGCCAGTATATTTCGCGGTTCGCTTATTCGCACCCACACCGTCCTTGTCGTCACCACGGGAAGAAACGACTTCATCTGTGGTACTTACGACATAGCGGCGTCCATTCACATTGACCGATTCAAGATCCAGCATCAACTCCCGATTAGAGGTGCTGCGGATAATTAATTCGGCGTCGGCCCCTCGCGGTACCACTACGTTCCCAGACCGGTCGCGTACATCCCGGTCTACAACTGCCGTGTAGATTCTTCCCTGATTAGAGTCCTTTGCCTCAATCCGGCCATTGGTGCGAATTGTAATCTCGGTTCCAGAAGGTACTCTATCTGACTGAGCCAGTGCGCTCACTGCAAGGGAAATTGTGAGTGCGGCATATCGTAACGTGGTCATAAATGATTCTCCACTTCGATTGGATGCACGTGGAGGGCCAAGGGGCGCATCGAACCAAAGTCGTTACCGTTCGATTGCAGCCGCAGCTAATGCAAGGAAACTGTTGATTTCATCGGCCACATCACCACCACCATTCGTCCGCTGGTACATAAGGACTTGTAGCATGTCTTTGGCGGGATCCACCCAGCCGTAGGTCCGATAGGCGCCGCCATGTCCGAACGAGCCCATGGAGTTCAGACGTAACATGCCCGCAGGTTCGCGCACCACGGACCATCCCAGTCCCCAACCCATGCCCGGCGCGAAACCCGCCTTTAGTTCGCCGGTATGCACAGTCGTCATTACGGCTACTGCAGTTGGAGATAGGATTCGATGCCCATCCAGAATCCCCTTGTCGAGCATCATCTGATAGAAGCACGCCATGTCGGATGCTGTACTGTAGAGACCACCCTCCGGCCCCGGATATTTCGCCCCGCTGCGGAACGGGTCCGCATCGAATCGTTCCAGTTTTCCGTCTTTCTCTGTATACGCGACCGCCAGCCGGACGTGCTTGGCAGCAGGCAGGAAGAAATGCGTATCCTTCATATTCAATGGCGAAAAGATACGCTCAGTGATGAATTCTTCGTAGGGCTTGCCCGAAACCACCTCAATGATCCGGCCCAGCGTGGCGATTCCCATGTTGCTGTAGCTCCACTTCGTGCCCGGTTCAAATTCCAGCGGCTGTTGCGAACCGAGACTTACCACTTCAGCCAATGTGTGGTCAGCCTTCACATATCCTTTCGGCGTTCCGCCGGGAAGACCCGATGTATGCGTCATCAGGTCGCGAATGGTCACCAGCCGCGCGGGCTTCGCGCCTCCCGCCAGTTTCTGGCCTGCGAACTCCGGTAGATACTTTTCAACCGGATCGATCAACGCAAGTCTGCCTTCCTCCATCAAAATCATGACTCCGGTACAAGTAACCGGCTTTGTCATCGACATGATCTGGAAAATGGAATCCGTACGCATGGGAATCCGTTTCTCGCGATCCTGGAAACCTGTAGCAGTCAGCGTAGCCACGTGCCCATGCCGTGCCACCAAGGCAACAAAACCAGCAGCCTTTCCGTCATCCACGAACTTCTGCATGCGCGCTTCAATACGAGCAAGCCGCGCCGCGTCCATGCCGGCAGCAGCCGGATCGTTCCGGTCCGTTACAAACGCCGCGCCAGATGCCATCACGGCAACGGCCAGGAAAATCGCGATTCGGGTTCTCATCGCCTGCCATCCTATCGCAGGATAGGTATACGATGTTCGTATGACTGATAATCGGCTCTCCATTCCACGGCGCGCGCTGTTGCGTCAATCGGCTGCCGGCTTCGGTCTGCTCGGGCTCAGATCACTCATTGCGGCGGAAGCAACGCCTCCCAATCTGCTGGCGCCGAAGCAGCCGCACTTTGCGCCCACGGTGAAGCGCATTATTTTCCTTTTCATGCACGGCGGACCTTCCAGCATCGATACGTTCGATCCTAAAGTGCGGCTCGACAAAGACAACGGTAAGCCGGTCCCTTTCAAGCGCGGATTGACGTTCGGCGAAGACGGCGTGCGCGGCCTGATGAAGTCGCCCTGGGCTTTTAAGCAATACGGCCAAAGCGGCATTCCCGTCAGCGAGTTATTCCCGAACGTTGCCACCTGCGTGGATGACCTCTGCATGATTCGCTCCATGGTGGGCGATGGCGTGGATCACGGAGCGGCGCTGTTGCAGCTGCACACCGGTGTATTCCAATTCAAGCGGCCGAGCATGGGCAGTTGGGTGCTATACGGCTTGGGCACCGAGAATCAGAACCTGCCCGGCTTTATCACTATTAAACCGTCGCTGGGACACGGCGGGCAGAACAACTGGAGTTCCAGCTTCCTGCCCAGCGAATATCAGGGTACGGCCATCGGCAATTCGGGCATGAAGGTTTCCGAAGTGGAGAAAGAGCCTGTTCCGTACCTGATCTCAAAGGGCCTCCCGCCGGAACAGCAGCGCTATGAGCTTGACATGCTGCAGAGCATGAACCGCCGGCACGCCGAACTCAACGATCACGATCCCGACCTGGAGGCGAGGATCGGTGCGCTGGAACTCGCCTTCCGCATGCAGATCAAAGCGCCTGAGGCGTTTGAGGTGGACAAGGAATCGGAAGCGACTAAGAAGCTATACGGTCTGGACAACGAAATCACCAAGGACTTCGGCTGGCAATGCCTGCTTGCGCGGCGTCTCTCCGAACGCGGTGTTCGATTCGTGCAGTGCTCGCATAGTTATAAGTGGGATCAGCATGTTGAGCTCTTCAAGCTGCACACCAAAAATGCGGCTGAAGTTGACAAGCCGATCGCCGGACTGCTGAAGGATTTGAAAGCGCGGGGCCAGCTAAAAGACACACTGGTGATCTGGGGCGGCGAATTCGGACGGACCCCATGGGCCCAGGGATCCGACGGCCGCGATCACAATCCGTACGGCTACACCATATGGATGGCGGGTGCAGGCGTAAAACCCGGCTTCATTTACGGTGCGACGGACGAATTCGGCTATCACGCGGTAGAGAACCGGATGCATATCCACGATCTGCACGCTACAGTTCTCCACATGCTTGGATTGGACCACCTGAAACTAACCTATAAATACGCGGGCCGCGACTTCCGTCTCACCGACGTGGCGGGAACCGTAGCCCCTGGGATCTTCGCCTGATATGAGATTTGCTATCGCGTTGCTTGCCGTCTCCCCGCTCCTGGCGCAAACCGCGGACCAGGAATTCTTTGAAAAGAAAGTTCGTCCCATCATCGCCGCCAACTGCTACGCCTGTCATGGCGGCAAGATGAAGATGGGCGGCATCAGTTTTTCGTCGGGTGAAGGAGTTGGTCCGCAATCCGGTGTGATCGTCAAGGGCGATGCCGAGCAAAGCCGTCTCTATCAGGCCCTGGCGTACTCAGGCAAGGTGAAAATGCCTCCCTCCGGAAAGCTTTCCGCGGACGAGATTTCAACCGTTAAGGCGTGGATCGGGATGGGTGGCGTATGGCCCGCAAACACCAGTACGGCCGCCGCCAAGAATCCGATTTCACCGGAGGCCCGCAAGCACTGGTCGTTCCAGCCGATCAAAGACTACGAACCGCCGCAAGTGAAGCAGCAGACGTGGGTCAAGAATTCCATCGACCGTTTCATTCTAGCGAAGCTGGAAGAGAAGACCTTGCAACCCGCGCCGCCGGCATCGAAGCTCACGCTGCTGCGGCGTGCCACCTACGATCTGATCGGTTTGCCGCCCACGACGCAGGAGATTGACAGCTTCGTCAACGACAAATCGCCTGATGCTTTTGCGAAAGTGGTGGACCGTTTGCTCGCATCGCCAAAATATGGCGAGCGCTGGGGACGCAACTGGCTGGATGTAGCGCGCTTCGCCGAATCCACAGGCATGGATGAGGACAACGCCTATCCGCACGCCTGGCGCTATCGCGATTACGTCGTCAACGCCTTCAATCAAGATCTGCCGTACAACCGTTTTGTAGCCGAGCAAGTTGCCGGCGACCTGATCCACACGGATGACCCCAAACTTCGCGCGCGCGGCATAGTCGCAACTGGTTTTCTGGCATTAGGACCGCGTCCGCTGGCGCAACAGGATCGTCTCCAGATGCTCTACGACGTGGTGGATGAACAGATCGATACCACCTCGAAGGCTTTCCTGGGGCTTACGGTCGCCTGCGCCAGGTGCCACGATCATAAATTCGATCCCATCCTTACGAAAGACTACTACTCCATGGCGTCCATATTCGCCAGCACCGAGGCGTTCCGCAACCAGGGGCGGCCGGGCTCTATCTCCTTTATGTGGTATGTTCCACTCGATCCGGCCGCCTATGACCGGTATCAGTCGCACCGCTGGAACATGCTCGGCAAGCAATTGGAGATGGAGGACGCGCTCTCTGAAGATCTTGGACACGAAAACGCCTCACTGCGGCCCAGGATCGCCGAGTTCCTGATTGGCGCCTGGAAGGTTAAGTTCCAGGGTGCCGCGCCGGATAAGGCGATCGCTAAATGGGTGGCGTGGCTGGGTTCCGCCGACGAAAAGGCGCGTACCACCTATTTAAAGGATTGGTTTGAGGCAACCGAAGCGAATATTGCGGTCGTAGCCCGTAAGTATCAGGACAACTACATAAAGACCGCGGAGAAGTGGGATAGTTCGCTAGAAAAATGGCGCGCCCGTTTCGCGAAGGATTCTCTGCAATCGCGGGATGTTCCGCCGCGGCCCAAGTTTGAGACGGAAGACGATCCGTTCTTCGCCGCGGCCACCTTCAAAGCCGGTCCCATGGAACTGCCGGACAGTCCGCGCATGGTAGTACTGCGGAAGGAATTCGAACAACTGGAGAAGACCCTGCCGGAAGCACCCGCCATGGCGAGTGCGGTTAGCGACGGGATCCCCGTGGACCAGAAGGTGTTCCTGCACGGCGATTATCACAATCCGGGCGAGCCGGTTGCCAAGCAGTTTCCCATCGTGCTCGCGGGCGAATCGCAGCCGCCGGTCAAGGGAAGCGGCCGCCTGGAATTGGCGCAATGGCTGACATCGCCGGAAAACCCTCTGCCCGCGCGCGTGATGGTGAACCGTATCTGGCAGTGGCACTTCGGCGAGGCATTGATGCGCACGCCGAACAACTGGGGCAAGATGGGCGAGAAGCCGACCCATCCGGAGCTGCTCGATTACCTGGCGAAGCAGTTTATCGCCAACGGCTGGTCCATCAAGTCCATGCACCGGCAGATCATGCTTTCCAGTGCGTATCAAATGAGTGCGCATGCCACGATAGAATCCCGCGAGGCCGATCCGCCAAACCGTCTCTGGACCCGTTTCAATCGTGTCCGTATGTCGGTGGAAGAGATCCGGGACAGTCTGCTCGCCATCGATGGCTCACTCGACCTCACCATGGGTGGGGCCACTCAGGCGCAAGCAAAGGGAAAAAAGACCAAAGCCGATCCGGATGACATGAAACGCAGGACGTTGTACATTCCCGTGAAGCGCGGCAGCATTCCCAATCTTCTGGCTACTTTCGACTATGGCGACGCCACGACTTCGAACGAAGGCCGGCCGCGAACGAATGTTGCGCCCCAGGCGCTGTTCATGATGAACAGCAGCTTCGTGATCGCCAGGTCGCAGGGGTTCGCCAGGAATCTCATGGAAGATGCAAGTCTGAGCGATGCGGCGCGCGTAGAGAAGGCCTACCTGACCGCGCTGACAAGAAAACCGGCGCCCTCTGAAGTAGATTCGGCCCTGAGCTACATCGCGGCAATGGAGAAGAAGGTCTCCACGCCAGACGCGCGCCTCACCGCGTGGCAAAGCTTTTGCCATGTGCTGCTCTCATCGAACGAGTTCCTCTATTTGAATTAAGGAGGTTGTCATAATTCCGTGATGGCTGTGCGTTTGAAGGACATCGCACGCGAATTGGGCGTGTCCGTAGTGACGGTTTCCAAGGTCCTGCGGGACCACCCGGATATCAGCGCCGAAACGAAGACCCGGGTTCTGCAGCGCATGAAGGAGTTGGACTACCGTCCGAACCTCGCAGCCCGCGCTCTCGTCACCGGACGCACCTACATCATCGGGCTTGTGGTTCCGGACCTGGTGCAGCCGTTCTTCGCACTGGTGGCGAGCGGTCTGTCCCGGACCCTTCGCAAGAATGGGTACAACCTGGTAATCTCATCGTCGGAAGAGAATCCTGAGTTTGAGCAAAATGAAATCGACCAGTTGCTCAGCCGCCACGTGGATGCACTGGTGGTCGCCTCGGCGCAGCGCACCGAAGACAGTTTTCGAAGGATTGAAGAACAGCAGACGCCGTTGGTTCTGGTGGACCGGCGGTTCGATGGCTTAGCCGCTAATTTTGTCGGCATGGACGACGAAGCTCTCGGTCTCCTGGGCACCGGTCATCTGGCGGACGTCGGTTGCAAGCGCATCGCGCACATCTGCGGGCCTATGGTCAGTACCGGAGCCGGACGAGTGGCCGGCTACCGCCGCGCCCTCAGTGACAGAGGGATGGAATCGTCCGAGGAATACCTGATCACACTGCAGCAGGGGGCAGAGGCCAGCGAAAAGAGCGGCTATGAGGCGATGCGGAAGCTGCTAAATCTGACGCCGGTCCCGGATGGCGTCTTCTGCTACAACGATTCGACGGCGATGGGTGCCATGCAGGCAATCCTCGAAGCCGGGCTGCGCATCCCGCAAGACGTTTCTCTGGTGGGCTGCGGGAATCCCCACTACGCCGAGTTCTTGAAAGTCCCGTTGACCAGCGTGGATCAGGTGAGTGAACAGATTGGTGAAAAGGCAGCCGAGCTCGTGTTGTCCGTTATCCATGCCAAGGGCGTTGCCAAACCCAGGTCCGTTCTGCTGGAGCCGAAGCTAGTGGTTCGGGAATCCAGCAGGCGGATATAGTGAAGAAAATGTCTGCCGTACGTTGGTTCCTGGTATTTACACTGGCGATCGCCGCCTTCGGCCAGAACAAGCCGCAGCGGCTCGAATGGTTTCAGGACCAGGGCTTCGGACTGTTTATTCACTGGAGCCTCGACAGCCAGACCGGAGTGGTTATTAGCCATTCGATGGTCGGCGCCTCGGACGACTACCTCAAGCGGTTCATCAACGATCTGCCGAAGACTTTCAATCCGCGAAAATTCCATCCCGAAGACTGGGCGGCCCTGGCAAAGCTGGCGGGTATCCGCTATGTGGTCTTTACGACGAAGCATCACTCCGGGTTTACGATGTTCGATTCGGCCACCACCGATTTCAGCATCATGCGGACGCCTTTCGGCCGCGACGCGACCGCAGAAATCCTGAAGGCTTTCCGGGACCAGGGCATCGCACCGGGGATGTACTTCTCGCCCGACGACTTCTGGTGGCTCTACAAGAACAACAAGGTTATCCAGCGCCATGTGCCCGATGTGAAACCCGTAAACAACCCAGGATTGCTGGCGCATGACCAGGCACAGGTGAGAGAACTGCTGACAAAGTATGGGCCGGTAGACGTTATCTTCTTCGATGGCGCGCCTGAAGGGCTGCGCGAACTGGCATGGAAGCTTCAGCCAAACATCGTGGTGACCCGCGGCGCAATACAAACACCCGAGCAATATGTTCCCGGTATCCCCCTGGACGGCGCCTGGGAAGCTTGCATCACGATGGGTACCGCCTGGCAGTATCAACCGCGGAACGAAAGCTACAAGACCGGCGGCCAGGTGATCAGCCTGCTTGTGGAAACGCGTGCGAAGGGCGGCAATCTGCTGATGAACGTGGGTCCGAAACCCGATGGCGAGCTGCCAATTGAGCAGGAGGAGCGGCTGCGCGAAGTAGCTCTGTGGATGATGGTGAATCAGGAATCCATTTACAGTACACGGCCCTGGGTGGTGACCAACGAAAAAGACATCTGGTTCACGAAGAAGAAAGATGCCGATACAGTCTTCGCCATCGTGAAGGAAAAAGATCACTGGAAGCGGGGAGAGTGGAAGGACCTCGTCCTGCACTCCGTCCGCTCGACTGCTGAGACCAAGGTGAATATTTTGGGCCAGAACGATCTTGTGTTGGAGTATCAGCCTACCGTTGTTCCGAAGACGACGTGGCATCAGGAAGCCGACGGACTGCACATCAGGGCCATGCGCGCCCAGCGTCTGCAAGACAACAGCCAGTGGCCAAACCCCGTCGTGTTGAAGATTACGAACGTGAAGCCGGCTTTGCGGCCGCCCGTCGTGCTGACTTCGAATGCCCTGCGGAATGGAGATGGGACGGTGGTGTTTGAGGGCAATCTGAAAGATCTGGGCGATGAGAAATCGTTGGAAGTGGGTTTTGAATACCGCCCTATAACGGGACAGGACGCCAACGAACGAACGTCGGCGTGGCTGACTGCGGGCTTCGTGCGGCGCAACCAGGCGGGCGATTTCTCGGTGCAGTGGAAGGATCTCAAACGCGGGGAAACCTACGAGTATCGCGCGGTGGCGCGGCATCCACTGTTGACGATTTACGGTGCAGAGAAAAAACTCGCCGTTCCCTAAAAGCGGAAACGCAGGGACAGTTGCAGCGATCGCGCACCGCCTGCCTGAAAGATCGGCGCCAGGCCGCTTGCAGGGGTTCCGGTGCCCAGCATCACATTCAACATCGAAGTCGGCTGACCGAACAGCGGGCTGATCAGGTACTTCTCTGGATCCGCGAAGTAGGGATGGTTGAACGCGTTGAAGGCTTCCACGCGGAGTTGCAACGACCGCGTCTCTCCCAGTGAGAATTCGCGCCGCACCGACAGGTCGACCTGCGACAAGCCGAAGCCCGTTAGCGAGTTGCGTCCCAGGTTGCCTTGAGCGGCGCCGCTTACAGGCCGGAACGCGTCGGGGTTTACGCGGCGTCCGGCCGGACTGTGCGCGTCTTCAATCCATGAGGGCATTCCCGTAACCAGGTTCGGCCGGAAAACATTGGCAAAACTGACCCCTTGAAACTGCTCCGAATCGAGCACATTAATTGGAAAACCGGAGCGTGCGCGAAACATTCCGTCAATGGCGAATCCGCGCAGCGGGCGCGGCGTCGCCGCAGTACGAGGGATCTCGTAACTCAGGGTTGCGTTGACGGAATGGCGAACGTCGAAATCGGAGGAGCCTCGATTATTGTCGCCCCAAGTACCCGCGCCCACCCACTGTAAAGCGGAGTCCGACGAACCGTTATCGATGGAATGGGACCATGCATAGGAAACACGGCCCTGCAGATTATGCGAAAGGCTGCGCCGGTATTGAATCTGCAGCGCGTGATACGCGGAATTGCCATTGTTCGTCGAGAGCGCAAGCCAGAGGCGGTCCGTGGTCCCGCGTCCCCCGATTTCGCGGCGCACCAGGTCCGCTCCGTTTGATCCGACGTAGCTGACGGAGGCGACGTCCTTATCGGAAAAAGCGTGCTCTACGGCGGCGTTCCACTGCTTCACTTGCGGCAAGCGCAGATCGGAGGGAAAACCGAAAGTCAGAGAGAGCTTGCCTAACGGAGCATATCTCGAATTGTAGAACTCCGTTACGTTGAAGGGACCACCATTCAGCAGATCGGTAGCCAGGCTAAGGCTCGAATCGTAATAGATGCCAAAGCCGCCGCGAACGACCGTCCGCCCACCAAAGGGACGATAAGCGATCCCCAAACGAGGCGCCAGGTAACCGTAGCGCAAGGGCCAGAGGTGCTGCTGGCGCGCCTCGGCCGTTGTCTCCCCCGCATCCAGGAAGTACGCGGGTTCGTTCGCCGAAGGAGGCAGGCTAAGTTCCCAGCGCAGTCCAAACGTGGCAGTCAGGCGAGGGGAAATGCGCCATGTGTCCTGCGCGAACAGCGATAGTTCTTTGGTTACGGCGGTCCGGTTTTGCGCGGGGGACGTCGCGGTGGAAATGTTCCGGCCCGCCACAAAGTCTTCGAACGTGTCGGCAATGATGAGGACGCCGGGAGCTGCGTCCTGACGGCTTGGCGTTAGACGGCGGAAGTCGACGCCCGCCCGAAGGGAATGCGTCCGCCCATCGATACTGGCGCTTTGAAAATATTGGAACTGACCTTGACGCCGGAATCCCTCGGGTCCCGAAACCAGTTGACCCACTCCGGCGATGGTGAACCTGGCGATGGAAGAGCAGACGTTAGACGTTGAAATAAAGTGCAGCGTCACAGCCTGTAAAGCGCAGGGAGAGGCAGCCGGATCAGCCTGCCGCCAGGAGGAGAGCGCACTGGCGCCCGAGAAGTTGAATCGCGTATCCACCAGCGACGCCGGTGTGGGCCGCCAGCTTATCCCAAGAGTAGCGCTGCGGGATTCCAGTTCCAGACGATTGATCTGCGCGTTTCCAAATTCGCTTTCCGATGGCGACTGGTTGTAACGGGCAAAGGCCGTAACGCGTGAAGAGATCACCTGATCGATGCGCGCGCTTCCCACATGCAACCCCGATGGCCGGTTGTTGCGGCCCGTCCATTGCGCCAGGCCACGGCCTAGATCGACGCCGTTCGGCATTGGAAACGCGCCCAGCGCCGGCTGTGCCCAGGGTGCGGCCGCCCGCCGGAACTCGGCTGATGGCACCGGCGCACTCCAGGCGGAGGGCTGCCGCAGCCGCATGCCTTCGTAAGCAACAAAGAAGAATGTGTGGTTTCGGATGGCCGGGCCGCCAAGGGTAGCGGCGAAATTATTCAACCGCAGAGGCCCACTGCCTGCTCCGCTCGCGTTCGCGAACCAGTCGTTCGCAGCCAGATCCTCGTGCCGAAAAAAGTATGCAAGTGTGCCGTGAAAGTCGTTAGACCCGGATCGGCTTCCGATGGACACCTGTGCGCCAGGCATCCGGCCGAGTTCGGATGCTGTAGTCGACGTCAGTACTCTCACCTCCTCCATCGCTTCCGTCGAGATGAAGCTGTGCATACTCCCGATGGCGCTCATGCCTGGAAGAGCGCCGCCTGTAGACTGCGCGGGAGAGCCTCCGCCGCTCACGCCGGTGTTGGCGCTGACGCCATCCACGGTGAAGTAATGGGTGTTCGGACGCTGCCCGTTGGCGGTGAACTGCCCCGACTCGCCTCGCGTAGCAGGAGTGACAATGGTGCCCGGAGCCAGCTCAAGAATATTCAGCAGACCGCCCTGATTCACCGGTATACGGTCCACTTCGTCCCGTCCAATTGTAGTGCTGACCGAAGCATCTTCGGTGTTGAGTAGGGGCGCGGTTCCTTCAACGGTGATTACTTCATGAACGCTGCCGACCACGAGCGCGAAATCCGCGCGCACGGCCTGTGAGGAGTCGAGCTTCACGCCGAAGCGAATGCTCGTGCGGAATCCCTCTTTGCGAACCATGATCTTGTACACACCAGGCTGCAGCGAGGGGACGGAATACCGGCCATCCGCCTGGGACCTGGCTACCCGACGGAAGCCAAGGTCTTCATTCACGACACTGACGATAGCGTCAGGAACACTGCCGCTGGAGGCATCGGCGATCACGCCTGCCAGATGAGCCTGTGGTTGAGCGAAGCAACACAGGGCACCCGCAAGACATACGAAGATGGCTTGCAGGTTTCGCTTCACTTTCCCCCAGGTTCCTGGATAGCGATTTGAGCGTATGCGCTGGCGATGGCGCGCAACTGACCCACGCCCAAAAGTACCTCGGTAGGTAGCTGCGCGCTTGAGACGCCGGGAGTAACTCCGAGCATTACGGCCACCAGGGTCTCCACGTTTCTCCCGCTCTGAAACAGTTCTTCGGAGGCGGGCTGCCAGGCGACGGACCGGATCTTGCTGGCGGTCCCGGCCACTGGAATGGCGCCCAGGGGTACTAGCACCGGCTTCAACAAGCGCTCCATTTGCGCCGCTTGCTGTTGGATTGCCGCGGCGTGCTCGCCATTCAAGTCTTGCAGAACCTTGCGATCCGCGGGGCTTAAGGAAGCCTCCAAATCCCTGGAGAAGCGGTCGGACAGCCGGCGCAATGCATAGGCATGGGACATCATGGAGTCCGACATATCCAAAAGCTGCGACGAAAATTGTTCAAAATTCTGCCGTCCGCCAATCTGCTGTTCGATGCGCGCTTGAAACGGCTGGTTAACCGATTTGGCGGAGGGCAGCGGCACCGGTGCGGGCTGCACATTCCCGCCGGCGGCCGCGGCCGGTTCGGAGAATCGCACCACGACATTCGGCACGGCATCCAGCGCCTGATGGATCTGTTCCTGACGTCCGGGGGCGATCCCCACGCCTTCCACCAGAATCTGGTTGCGCTCCCGCTTCACTTCAACGGGATCACCAAGGTCGGCACCCAGGCGATGAAGCGTCGCCAACACCTGCAGCTCTTCACCCAGCTTTTGACCGGGAGTCGCTTCTGTGATTCGAACCGCTGCAGAAGCTGGCGCGGCCCGGCGAGTGGTGGGAGGGCTGAAGGGGCTTCCAGCAATCGCTTCAGAGACCGGGGCAGCATCCTCCGGCAGCTCCGATATCTCCATCCATTCGCGATCGCGAAATTCGAAGCGTTCCTGAATGGGCTGCAGGTCCAGGATTCGCAGGGTGAGGGTTGCCTCCGCGATTTCTCCCGCCGCAGACGAGGTGTGAATGCGGTACACGTTCTGATCGGTTACGGTGGTCACTTCGTCCCGCTTGTCTGACAACCCGTCCCGCCAATCCTGGTACGACCTGACGGTGAGCGGATCATTCCAATTGTAGCGGGCCGTGCGAAACAGCGCTTGAATCTCCGACTGGGCCTCCGCGCTGGATGCGTTTACGGCGGCATTCAATCTGCGCGTGATCTGGTGTTTGCTGGTCTTGATTTGAATGAGACGCGGCTTGGCCGGCCGTGCCTCCGCGGCGGCCGCTGCCTTACGCAGCAGTTCCGCGGCTTGCACTGACGGCGTTTGCAGCAACTCAATGGAAAGGACGCCTACCAAAACTACGGCCAGCGCAGCGGCGGCCCAGCGGGGCGCGGCTGCGAGCCGGAGCCGCAAAGAATCGCGAATTCGAAGAAAAAGGGGGACATCATTCCGGGATGCGTCAATTTCGGCGAACCCCTGGTGGATGTCCCCCCAACGTGCAGGCGGAGAAGGAAGGTAGATTTGAAGGAGATCCTTCCGGTAGCGCACGCAATCACTAATAACCTTTTGCATATCCTCAAGGCCGGCGCGGCACTGCCAGCAGGCCTCAAGGTGAGAGCGGATCTTGCGAGCCTGGCGCGCCGGCATTTCGCCATCGGCGTAGCGCATCAACTCGTCATCCTGCGGATGAGGATTCATCGGGGATGTGCTCATCATTTCATCTCTTCCGGCAATCGTTTCAGCCGCACCATCGCGCGGCGCAAGAACTCGCCTACCGTCGAGGCGCTGATTCCCAGGATGGACCCGATTTGCGGATACCGCAGTCCTTCCAAGCGCAGATACAGACAGCGGCGCTGCTGTTCAGATAGCTCTCCCACCGCACGATGGAACCGCAGCGACCGCTCCCTTTCGAGTAGTTGCTGCTCGGCATTCGGACCCGGCACCGCCATTTGTGACTCCAGTTCCGGATCGAACGGCTGTTGCGAGCTTTGCTTCTGACGAATGCGCAGTCCCAGATTATGGGCCACGCGAAACACCCAAGCTCTCGGGTTCTCAATCACCTCGCCCTTCTTCATGCATGCATAAAGACGGAGGAACGACTCCTGGGTTGCTTCCTGCGCCTGAGGTGGATGTACTCCCAGCATCAACAGATAACGATAAACGTCGTCGCGCGCCTCCTCGAACAATTGCGCCACTTGGTCCTGTAGCGCCGAAACGGCGCGTTCCGGTCGCGC
This sequence comes from Bryobacteraceae bacterium, assembly GCA_040002435.1. Classification (GTDB taxonomy): domain Bacteria; phylum Acidobacteriota; class Terriglobia; order Bryobacterales; family Bryobacteraceae; genus JANXXV01. The sequence goes on along the minus strand of JBDUEM010000007.1, from coordinate 37,158 downwards.
AATGCCCAAGATTCCATCACCGGCAGGATAAAGCGGCATCACTTATCTTCACTACTCAAAGATTCCCGGTGATCGCGAGTCAACTACAGCGGATGATTGTTTTTTGCTCAATTTTTTGTAATTCCTTGCGTTGAGTGTAGTTCAAATCCAGCCATCGCGTGTCTTTGTGACAGCATGCTCACACAATCCGGCGCGAAAACCGTCGTTTCCGTAACGATTGTGACCTACAACAGCAGGAGATTTATTGAGCCGTGTTTGGATGCGCTCCTGCGGCAGTCCGGCGTTCCGTTTCGGGTAGTAATCGTGGACAACCATTCCACGGATGGCACGCGGGACATCCTGGCGCGCTACGAAGAAAGGATGGAAGTCATTCTAAATGAGCGGAATGTAGGTTTCGCGGCGGCGCAGAATCAGGCAATCGCGGCGTGTACCAGCGAATGGGTATTGACGCTCAATCCAGACGTATTCCTGGTGCCGGGATTTCTGGAAAAGATCGTCGAGGCGGGCGCCATCGATCCTTCCGTAGGCAGTGTTTGCGGGCGCCTCTTGTCCATCGGTGCCGATCTGGTTCCCGCCCGGGAACCCCTGATCGATTCTGCCGGTATCTACTTCACACCGGCCATGCGGCACTTCGATCGGGGATCGCGGGAACCGGCGGCTAACCGTTTCGGGGAGATGGAATATGTCTTTGGCGCGAGCGGGGCGGCCGCGCTGTACCGGCGCGCCATGATCGAAGACGTTTCGGAGGAAGGTAACTTCTTCGATCCCGACTTCTTCTCCTACCGGGAAGACGCGGACGTGGCATGGAGAGCGCAACTCCTGGGGTGGGGTTGCCTCTACACGCCCGAGGCCGTCGGCTATCATGTGCGCAGCGTTCTGTCGGGAAACCGGCGGTCCGTACCATCGCTGATTAACATGCACTCAGTGAAGAACCGCTTCCTGATGCGCATCAAGAATTCGACGCCGGGCGTCTATCGGCGGTATTGGCTGCCGACGACGCTGCGCGACTTGGTAGTGGTTACAGGCTGCCTGATTTGGGAGCCGAGGTCGCTGCCGGCGTTTTGGCATTTAGCGAGTTGCCTTCATCGGGCACTGCGCAGCCGGCGGGTGATCATGGCTCGCCGGCGTGCGGCCGATGAGAATCTGGCGGGATGGTTTGGGTCAGGGCCTGCCTCGCGACCCCTGCCGAAGGAGGCGGAGAAAGTGCACTGTCAGGGGATTCCCGCCTGATCTGATGAGTTCAATCGCCGCCCGGGTGATTCACAATTTCCCGCGACAGCGGTTCCAGCCGGTCCACTACTTCGCCGACCGTCTCTTCATCCACGCCCATAACGGTAAGGGCATTGATCAAATGGTCCGCAACCGCGTAGAAATCCCTTTTCTGGATCTTTAGCCCGGCGTGAGCAGACTTCATGTCGCGGCCCAGGTAGTGACCGGGACCGCCCAGGACCTGGATGAGAAACGCACGTTGATGGTCCTGCAGCGCCCTCATGTCAACGCGGGCGAAAAAAGGCGCAAGCGACGCGTCTGCCAGCACGCGCCGGTAGAATTCTGCGACGATTCCCTGAAACGCCTGCTCCCCGCCCAGTCGCTGATAGAGGACTGCCAGTGTAGCCATACTGGAGTTTCATCCTACCAAAACTCCAGGGTGCCGGCAGAACTTCTAGAAATAATCGCTGGCCAGGTCCGGCTTGGTTGCGATGGCCAATTCCCAACTCGCTTTGGCTTCCCGTTCCTGCCCCAGTTCCTTCAAAGCGTGCCCAAGGTTGAGATGAGCCTCGGCGAATCCGGGATTAATACTGATGGCTTCCCGGTATGCTTTCGCCGCATCCTCGTAACGGCGCGCCTCCTGGAACGCGATGCCCAGGTTGTAGCTCAGTTCCGGACTCCGGTCACCGAGCTTGTTTAGCTTCGCCTGATACTCCTGGGCTTTTTTCAAATCGTTGAGCTCGACAGTAAGTGCGGCCAGACTGCGGAGCGCATCCAGGGACGACGGCTGTGTTCCATACGCCTTTTCCAACGAACCGCGCGCCGGCTCGCGTTCGCCCGCCCACCAATAGGCCAAGCCGAGGTTTAAGTGCGCATCGGCCCAGTCGGCGCGCCTCTTGAGGCACTCGCTGAAGGCTTCGATGCTTGCGGGGTAATCGCCCTGCTGCAGTTGAATGCACCCAAGACGGAACCAAGCTTCTTCCCAGTCCGGCTTTTTGGCAACCGCTTCCGAGTAGAGGATTGCGGCTTCTTCGTCATCGCCGCGCTGATCGGCAAGCATTGCCATATTCCAAAGCGCGGCCGGCAGATCCGGAGCGATTTGCAGAGCGCGCTCGTAGGCGCTGCGCGCGCCTGCGGCGTCACCATTCTCCTGTAGCACTACTCCGAGGTTTGCCTGCGCCTGTTCGGAATTCGGGTTGATGCGGATCGCTTGGGAATACGCCTGAATCGCCTGGTCGAGCCGTCCCAGCTTCTGGCAGCAGACGCCAAGATTGTATTGTGCCTCAAACGAATCGGGAGCTGTCTTCGCCAGTTCACCGCAATGCTGTACGGCAACGTCGAACTTACCGGCCGCGAGAGCGGCCGCGGCCAACCCTTCCAGGGCAATGCGCGCTTGCGGCTTCAGCTTAAGAAGCTTGTCGGCACTCTCACGGACCATCGCAAAATCTTTTGCCGCAAGGCCAAGCGAGACCATGTTCGCTAGCACATCGGGAGAGTTCGGAGTTTTCGCGAGAATTTTCCTGTAGCCCGCGGCTGCCTCATTTGTCTGGTTTAGCATTTGGGCGCAGACAGCTTTTCCGAATTGCGCCGTTTCGCTTTCGCTATTGCTGGAGAGGTACTGCTCAAAGTGTTCAATAGCCGACTGCGGATCCTTCGAGCGCAACAGGCATACTGCCAAACCCAGTCGGGCCTCTGCACGTTTCGAATCGAACTCCAGAGCCTTGCGAAACGCATCGGCCGCCTCCTGGGTTTTGCCCAGCTTCTCGAGGCATATGGCCAGATTGTAGTAAACGGTGCGGTGCTTCGGCTCAGCGGCAGCCAATTTGGAGTAGGCGTCAGCCGCGTCCTGATACTGCTGTTTCTCGTAGTAGATCTGAGCCAGCGTCGAATAGATTTCCGAAAGGAACAGCCCTTTTTGCAGGCCCCGTTTCAACTCCTCAATCGCTTCGCCGCTTTTGCCTTGGAGGTGTAGAGGTACGGCTTTTACAATCTCCACCGCCGAAACCGCCGCCTTATCCATTTGCGGCGAGGCTTCATCCATCCGGAGCGGCGTTTGAACCGGCTCGTCTTCGTCAAACCATAACCACTCGTTGTCGTTGTCTGCCATGGTGTTTTCCTGTTTGCTAGTTCGCGCTAAGATAAGCGATTTGAGAGGTTCGGACCTGCGCTAGTTCACCCGGCGCCGTGTAGAAGCCGGCGCCACCGGTCTTGACTTGATCGTCGGTCCAATAATCAACCAGCTTGTCCTGAATGTAGGTGGTGAACTTGTTCCCCTTCACGTCCATGCGTACCCGGTAGAACGTGTCCATTTTTAGATCGTTGGATAGCATCACCTGAGTATGAGTTCCCTCAACACCCTTGATGACGGAGTATTTGACCAGGGCCAGGATGGGATTGGCGCCGGGTTTAATAATCTCGATTTTCTCTACGTAATAGTTCTTCGAATTTGACGCGCGGAAGATCCAACCCACCGCCTTCTTTTCGATTTGACCCCGGAACTCGAAGCGGTAATCCGTCATCGACATGGAGGGCCGGAACAGAGAAATCTGCTTTCCCTTGTTTACCGGCGCATCGGCGCCCCAATTCGTGGTCCAGCCACCGCCCCCGATGACATTGCCGGGAGAATTGCCATCGCTGATCGCGGTTGGACCCGCCACATAAGCCGCTTCCGCGGACGGACTGGGCCGGAACAAAAAGTAGCCCGCAGTCACGGCTATGACCAAGGCGGCCGCGACCACCGCGGCTTTTATCGGTGCGCTGGCATTTCCCCAGAACTTCCCAAAAGCTGAGGGCTCCATCTGGTGCATCCCGATGGTAAATTCCTCTACAGCAACCGTCGAGGTGAGGGGTGGCTCGCTCCTTCGGGACGGAACAAGTTTGGGCTTGAGCTGGGGGGCCGGCGCCGGTGGCGCTGCTGGTGCAATTTCCGGTTCCGGGCGATCTGCCGTGAGGGCGCTGCCGTCACGCGCGGCCATTGCAGGCCGGCTTGGACCACTTGGAGCGGGACGCTGTACCACGCGTTTGTCACGGTCCATGGAAGGAGCGGGCGCGACGGAAGGTGTCGACGCGGGCCGCAGGCTGATCTTCGGCTTCTCTGGAGCGACGGGTTTAGTACTGGGCTCGCTTACAGTCGTTGAGGCCGCAGCGGCGGGTTTTTCCGCGGGAACGACCACAGCCGGAGGAGCGGTAGCTGCGCTGGCCGCAATCGATGGTTTTTGGGGAGTTGCGGGCGGAGCCGCGGCCGGCGGTCTCACCGTCACACTGGGGGAGGCCGGGGGTTTGACTGTTACGGTCGGTTGTGGCGCGAGCCGCGGGGCTGCCGAAGGTTGTGCAGCTGGGGGCGGCGCGGCCGATGCCGGTTTTGCTGCCGGAGTCAGCGGCGCAACAGCTGCGGCTGGCTGAACAACCGGTGCCGGCTTCGCGGTGGGCTGCTGCGTGGGTTGAGGGGGCCGCGTGACGACGGGGCTAGCCGCGGGAGAACTCTGGACAGGCTTGGGCGCGACGGCGGGCTTCGCGGCGATCTTCGGGGCGGGCGGAGCTTCCACCGGCTTTGGAGCATTGGGATTCGGACCGAAGACGATGCGCGGCCGCAGCGGCTTCTCATCGAAAGCCGCGTGCGCGCCAACGGGCTGCGCCTCGATTGGCAGCGGCGGGTAACCGTGAATGATCTCCGCTGCAGCAGGCACCGCAGGCTTGCAGGCTACCGGGAGAGGAGTAGTTCGTGGAGGCGAGGGTGCCCTCACCGGCTTTGGCTCTGGTTCCGGCTCGGGCTCTGGTTCCGGCGCAGGTTCAGGCAACGTCTCAACGGCGTCCGGAGTATGTTCGGCAATCAACTCGTCGAGCCCCTCGAATCCGGTAGTTGTCAGAGTCGAAAGCGACAACTCACTCAGAGCCAGGCCGGCGGGGAAGTGCAGAACATCCAGACTATACGGCTCAAGCGGAACGTCTCCCGCGGCTACATGCAGGAAGTCACGGCTGTCCATGGGCCCAGCCATGGGGAATTTCGGTCCGGCCTGCTCTCGGGGGGCAAGCCGAAATCGGGTTTGCGGTTTTTGATCCTGATTTAACTCATTCACGGTTTGCTCACTTCTTGCTCCATGCTCAACGGGGGATGCGATCCGGTCCAAAATCGCCGAATCTGAGAAACTGGCATCCTCCAAATTGGTCTGAGCATGAGGCAAAGGCTTTGAGGCCTTTAGCATTTGGTTATTCGAGACAAAGATGCCCGTAGATCCGCCGTGCACACCACCACCTCCGCCTCCTGCACCCAATCCTTGGCCTGCTTCCTCACGGCTGAACTGCAGGAGTGCCGGTGCGGACGTACTGAAGGCTAGACTCGGTTCGAGCGGCGGAACGTGGGGAAACCGGGTGGCTGTACCCCGTAAAATCGGAGAGGTGTTGCCAATCGGTCTACGACGAAAGGCAACGGTCTCTCCCGGGGTTTCCATTAGGAATGGCATCTCCGGTGGCACGGGTGCCGATGTTGCTGGTTTGGCCGGTGCCGGCCGGCTGGCGGGTTGCTTCTTTTCCTTCTTTGCAACTTTCGTCCGCATGAGCCGGTCAACGGCGAGCCGATTGGAATCAGTCTGATAGCGCTGGCGGTGATCGTCCGAACAAAATTGGGCAGGGCCTGCAATCGTCTTCAGAAAAGCCAGTTGCTTACCGCAATGCAGACAAACGCTCACAAGTCCTCCCTGGGTCTGTTGATCGGCAGAACAAAGAGATTACTTCATACTTCCGAGAGTTGCAGAGGGTACTAAAGGATTTGTAGCGGGGCGAATTGAGGTAGAAACCTTAGTGCTGTAGCGCGACAAAGAGCCGAATGAAGTTCCCGGCTCTACCTCTCGACTTTTTCGTCTTTGGCGACCTTACCGTCGCGGACAAAAATGATGCGGTGGGCGTGCAACGCGATGTCGTGTTCATGAGTTACTACGATGATGGTGTTGCCTTGCTGGTGCAGGCGCTCAAACAGCGCCATGATTTCCACGCCAGTGGCGCTGTCCAGGTTACCGGTCGGTTCATCGGCCAACAAGATAGATGGATCATTCACCAACGCCCGGGCAATCGCGACGCGCTGCCGTTGTCCGCCCGAAAGCTCGTTCGGCTTGTGGTGCATCCGTTTGGCCAGATCCACCTGTACCAACGCCTTTTCGGCGCGTCTCAGTCGCTCATCGGAGTTGATGCCGGCGTAGATCAGGGGAAGTTCCACATTGTGCAGGGCCGTGGCACGCGATAAAAGATTAAACGTCTGGAAGACGAAGCCAATCTCCTTATTGCGGATCTGCGCCAGTTGATCGTCGGACATGGAACTGACCAGATTTCCGTTGATGTAATAGTCACCCTTGGACGGTGTATCCAGGCATCCGATGAGATTCATAAGAGTGGACTTACCGCTGCCAGACGGGCCCATGATGGCGACGTACTCACCGCGCCGGATCTCGATACTGACACCGGAAACCGCATTGATTTCCTGGTCGCCCATGATATAGGTTTTCCAGAGATCATAGGTGCGGATAACGATCCCGTCCCTCTTCAATTGCGCGCCACGTTCGGACGGGGATATCGTTTCGAGTGCTTGTGCCATGTCTGTTTAGATTATCTTACGATTCTGTCTTGACTGGAGCCTTATTGTCTACCTTGACCTTGGTCTCGTTTCGCAGCGTGCGGATTACCTTGTAACTTCCGGTAATGAGTTCGTCTCCGTCCTTCAGGCCGCTGAGCACTTCGATGTCGGTGGCGCCCGTGATTCCCGTCTCCACCTTGCGAAACTCCGCCTTCTCCGCGTTGACTACAAAAACGCCCTGGATTTCTTCCTTGCGAGCCTTCTCTGCCACGGGGTCCAGCGGTGCGTTGCTTTTCTTGTCCTTGTCTTTTCGTTCCGGCTCGAGATCACCCTTCTGGCGAACCGTAAGCGCCTGAATCGGAATGGTCAGGGCCTTTTGGCGGGTTGCGGTGACGATCTTTGAGGTGCAGGATAAACCCGGCCGAATCTCCTCCGGGGGGTTGTCCATCGCAATCACGACCTTGAAGTCCTTCGCCTCCTGGCTGGATATGGCGCTTTGCGACGCAGCCAGACCAGTGGACCGCAGGATCGCCGTGTTACCGATCTCAATCACGTGCCCCTTGAACGTGCGCCCAGGGATGGCGTCGATCGTGATATCAGCCACCTGATCGAGGCGGACGTTCACGATATCCGTTTCATCCACCTTCACTTCGGCCGTAATCACGGACATGTCGGCGATGGTCATCAGGGTGCTCCCCGGGGAGTTCTGGATGCCTGTAACCATGGTTTCACCTACCCGGACAGGCAGGTTTGTCACAACGCCGTTAATGGGAGAATACGCGGAGAATTTATCAAGAATATCGGCCGCCCGGCGGAGATTCGCATCCATTTGGGTGATCCGGCGCTGGGAGGAATTTAGTTGCGCCAGTAGCTGTGCACGCTGCGCCTTAGCCTGACCCACGCGCGCCTCGGATTCCTGAACGGCAGCGAGTTGAGCGTCGTACAAGGCCTTTTTCTGGTCAAACTCCTGGCGCGCTACCAACTGATTCTTGTACAACTCAGACGCGCGGTCGAAATCGATTTTCATGCGCTGCAGATCCGCTTTGGTGCGCTCTACCGTGGCTTGCGCAGTGGTGATGTTCTCATCAGCCGCCCTCAATCCCGCTTCGCTTGCAGCCGAATCCGCCTGCGAAGAACCCACCGCGGCACGCTGGGCAGCTACCTCCGCCTGCGCCTGGATGGACTCCAGCCGGGCAACCACCTGGTTTTTGGTGACCTTATCGCCTTCCTTTACGTAAATGTCAATCAGGCGGCCCATTGCGTTGGCGCCAATGTTGATGTATTTGAGAGGCTTAATTTCTCCGGATGCAGTCACTACCGCGGTGATATCCTGGCGAACTGCTCTTCCTGTTTGAACGGTTACAATACCACGCTGGTTGTATTTATAGCCCGCGTATGCGCCGCCCGATATCACCAGCACGCCTACTACGCTGGCAATGATTTTCCATTTTCTCTTCACAAGAATACACCGTCCCCCGATCGGTTCATACGCAAAGAAACCGGGAATTGTTCGGAACTTTTATCCTAACATGCGTGTTAACGGGCGAGAATTCAGCGGCAGCGCATGCTCACGCAATAGTTAGACACCGCAGGGAGCCAGAAAGTAAACAGCTCCCGAAAAAAAATCTAGGCCAACGTAGCGAGAAATGCCGCCGCGGCTTCCTTCCCCCGCTCACCCACTTCGCCCACGGGGCCGACACAACTGGGGCAGCCGGCTTCACATGGACACTGCGCAAGAAGTTCCGCAGTGTGGGTAAGCAGCTTCGACGTCAATTGGAATAATGGAGAGCTCTGGCCGATGCCGCCGGGATAGGCATCGTACAGGTACAGATTTGGCTCAAACGCCTGGAGTCCCTGCGCAATTTCCTCTGTAAGGGACACGCCAAGATCGCGAGGGTCGCACATGAGCAGCAGCGACCCTACGGTTTGCAAGGCGTTTCCCAATCCAACCAGTCCGCTGGCTTTCTCGGTCGGAGTGAAGTCAGGAAACTGCGCCAGAAACGCCGCTGGAAAATGCAGCCAGAAAGCAGTGGTGTGCATTTCCTGTTCGGGCATGGAAAGATGGCCCGATCCCACGTTTTCCAGTGTAAAAAACTTGATTTTCTTCCAGCCGACTACCTGCCTGTTCACTCGCACTTCGCCATGCACGGCGCTGGCGCCCGCCAATGGGCGGGTTTCGAATTCCTCCAGCACCTTCACCTGGGTGTAGTCAATGGCATCGGTGAAATAATCGCAGTCCACTTGGCGGACGTATGCTTTTCGGCCCTCGTAGTCGAAGCGCTCCACTTGAAACTGGCGCGCTTCATGCAGATAAATTGCCTTTTCGTGGAGCGCCGTAAGCGCCGTGGGAAACGAGACGTCCGCAATCACCTGATGGTCACCCGTGATGTCGATCACTACAAAATTATCGCTGCTGACCGCGCGCAAGCTCACTGCGTCAGCCGGATAGGTGTCGGAAGTCCAGTGCCACGCCCCCGCGGAATGGTGTAAAAAGCCGGTCTCCTCCAGAAATCTGCAGAGTTCGCCAGTGTCATGCGGGCCGAACTTCTCGTCATCGCGGATCGGCAATTCGAAAGCGGCGCAGCGCAGATGATTCAGCGCGATCTCCAGATTGTCCGGATTAATGTGAGCGTGTTCCGGTGATCGCGTGAAGAAATAATCCGGGTGCTCCACTATGTATTGATCGAGCGGCGCGCTGGAGGCAACCAGCACTGCCAGCGATGTGGTCTGCCGCCGTCCCGCCCGGCCGGCACGCTGCAGGGTGGAGGCGATGGTGCCGGGATAGCCCGCCATCACCACAGCGTCCAGTGAGCCGATATCGATGCCGAGTTCGAGGGCATTCGTAGCCACCACGGCCCGGATATCACCGCTCCGCAAACGGCGCTCGATCTCCCGGCGCTCCTTCGGCAGGTAGCCGCCCCGATAGCCGCGGATCAGATCGGGCGCCATCTTGCGGCGTTCGCAGGCTTCCTTTAAATAGGTGATGAGGATTTCGGTAGCCAGGCGGTTGTTGGCGAAGACAAGGGTCTGTTGCTGGCGGTCTATGAACTCGAGGGCAATGCGGCGCGTCTCATGCAAATAGCTGCGGCGGATTCCCAGTTCACGATTGACCACCGGCGGATTGTAGAAGACGAAATACTTCTCACCACTGGGCGCGCCGTTGCGGTCTACCAGTTCAAACTCTTTGCCCGTCAGGGCCTGGGCCAGTTCCCTGGGATTAGCTATGGTGGCCGAACAGCAAATGAATTGCGGAGAGGAACCATAGAACTCACAAACGCGCTTCAGACGCCGGATGAGGTTCGCCAGGTGGCTGCCATAAACGCCGCGGTAATAGTGCAGCTCGTCGATAACGAAGTAGCGCAGATTCTCAAAACATTTCGCCCATTTAGTGTGATGAGGTAGAATCCCGCTGTGCAGCATGTCCGGATTCGTCAGCACTACGTTGGCACGCTCGCGAATTGCCTTGCGGGCGTCCTGCGGGGTGTCTCCGTCGTAAGTGAAGGCACGGATGTCGGACCCCATCGCATCCACGGCGGCCTGGAATTCGTGAAGCTGATCTTCGGCGAGCGCCTTGGTGGGGAACAGGTACATGGCGCGCGCGCCGGGTTCGGCGAGCAGGCGATTCAGCACGGGCAGGTTGTAGCAGAGCGTCTTTCCGCTGGCAGTCGGAGTGACAATCACGACATTGCGGCCCGCGTCCAGAGCCTCGAGGGCATCCGCCTGGTGTGTGTAGAGCTGGTGGACGCCACGGCCGATGAGGGCGTTGCGTAACTTCAAATCCACGGTTTCCGGAATATCGACGGACTGGGCGGCACGAGCTGGAATGTGTCGGATAGCGCGGATGGGCGAATTGTCCGCCTCCATCCATTCCTGAAAACGAACGACCGCGGAATCGATGTTTGCGCCTCGCGTCAGAGCCCGCTGTTCGGAGAACTCCGGAAATCCCAGCGACAGGTTTGTCGCGATATTCGCCTTTTCTTTGCCCACTTTGCAAGGGTACTATCGTTGCGCGTCTTGAGGCAAGCGCTGGACTGCCGTGCTATCTCAGTTCGTAGCTCCGAGGCTCTGGGCCGCGGCGGTGGCGGTGACGGGGATGATCGACAAATTGTTGGGCATCATCGGAACAAACGTAAGCACCGGCAAACCCGAGACGGTGATCTGCAAACGGTAGTCGGGGCTGGTGGCGGTTCCTCTCCACACCGAGGCGACGTTTGAGGGCGTCAGGCCAAAAAGACCGCGGGGAGCGGGATTTCCCGCAGGCGCCGTGATAGTCCCGTAACATAGATAGTTTTGAATGGACGGGGCATCCCAGTCATTCACGACCGCCAGACGGGCCACAAGCCTGACCCGTTCGGCTACGTACTGCTGGGTCAGAAGAAAGCGGCCGACATCCATAATGAAGAGGATTAGGGAGATGGTGATCAGAAAAGTAAACGAGCTTTCGATCAGTGAGGAGCCCTTCTGACGTGATCGCCGGGGTTGCTTTCGCGGGCGCGCGCCCGAGATGCTCGTGAAAACGCAGCTCATGTCTAGCAGCCCGTGCATAGAGTTGCGCCCAAGAAAGCTGTGGTTACCCTGGGTTTGTTGGTCAATTGAAACCTCGTCAGGACGACGTCCAGCTGATAAGTCGTCGCGACCGTGATGTTTTGGGGTCCTATCGAGTCGGGACTGAGTGAAACCGCGACGTTGCTGACAGAAAGATTGGGGAGCATCGGCCTCGAACCGCCCGCTTTATCTCCAAAGACGACGATGTTCTTGATGGCAGTGATGAAAGCGTCCGGATTGCCGGCATCGAAGGTCATCCTTGAGCCAAGCTCAGCCGCATTGTTTACTGAGGTCAGCAACACGTTGTAGGAATAAAATGCGTAGCCGAATTCGAACAGGCCCCAAAATACGATCCAAATGACCGCCCAGCCGAGGGCGAACTCGATCAGGGCGGTTCCACGTCGGGAGCGGCATTTAATTGGCGGGGTCAACATCGTCACTTGAATAGTATTGTCCTGTACGCCACGGTTCCGTCGGTACCGCCGGAGGACAAGCCTGAGAGATTCGCTGGCCCCATATATGTTCCGCAAAACGGCCCGGAGCTGCCGCTGATGGTGCTGCCCGGATCCAAGAGGAAATTGGCGAACCCGATCACCACTCCGCTCCGGTTGCTTCCGTTGCCTGTGTAGGAGTTCGGATCGATGACCGGTACAGTCATGACGCGCCGTCCATTAGCCGTTCCGGCGAGTAAGGACGCCTGGTAGGCCGCCACGGTCAGCGATGTCTGGTCAAGATCCTGATTCGCCCGCTCGGCGACCGTAGTGAAGATGGAACTGCCCCGATTTCCGGGTACGTCACTAAGCGTCGTCTGGCCGACAGTGATGGGAGGAGGCACCACTCCGTTCATGATCGCGTCGCGAAGAGCGCTGTTGGAATTGCCTTGCCCAAGATCCATAAACCCGTGTGCGCTCGGCGCGTTTCCGGGATTGAAGCCTGCGTCGCCGGCGCAGGACGTCGTATTTCCGTTCCCCCATTTCAACGTGTAGGAAGTATTCACGAGGAATCCGAAGTTATGGGTGTCGGACGCCGTATGCGCATCCGGACCGAACGGCTGTATGCCGCTCGTGATCTGCGTGCCGGGGATCGCTGATTGGCCCCCAGTCGCACTGGCGGTCAGGATCTGATCGGCAGGTACGCCGGGCAATACCCTCATGAGGGTCATGGGCAGACTCACGGAGGCGGTCACCTTGATAAACCGGTACGTGTTGCTGAGCGATGTCGTCTGGCCCGTTCCGTAGGTGTCGTAGGTTCCGCCAAACGTCCTGGCGTAGCTGTCGGTCACCTGGCTCAGAGTCGCAGCTTGCGTGAGCGGGTTTGTCGAAACCTGATTAACCGCAACGGTCGAAAAGTTCATCCGGTTTGTAGTGCTTGACGGAGTCCCCAACGGTCCGTATTGTGTCAGAGCGTGCGCGTTAAGAATCCCAGTCGTGGAACCGTCTAACTGCCTGACTGCCGCCAGTGCGGCAGCATCCACATAAGTCTGTAATTCGTTCATGGCAATGAACATTCGCCCTACGTCCAGGACGAGGCCCAACATTCCCAACATTACGAGGAGCGAGAGCGAGAATAGGACGAGCGTGTAGCCACCCTGCTGTTTCCTTCGCCCTACTGTTTCGCAGGTCTTTTTCAGCGCCATAAGAGTTCCGGGCGGCGTTTACGCGCGCCGTAGTTCCAGCATGAACCTAAAACTGTTGGAAAAACCAAAGGAATCCTCTGGGCTACCGACCCTTGGGGAATATGCCGGACCGAATCGGCCATCCCCTATTGCTTATCGGGATCTGTTTCCGGCAGTTTTAGTTCCCGGCGCAAGCGGCTAAGTTCGGCCTTCAACTCGGCCGTGACCGCGGCGTAGCCGGCATCGGTGTACACGCTCCGCATCTCCTGCGGATCTTTCTGGCGGTCGAACAACTCCCACTCATTCGACTCGTAGTAATGCACCAGCGTGTAGCGGTCCGTCCGCACGCCATAGTGCCGGGCCACGTTGTGTTCCGCTTTTTCGTAGTAATGGTAGTAAAACGACTTGCGCCAGGTTGCCGGGGTCTGTCCCCGAAGCAGGGGAACCAGGGAACTGCCCTGCATATCGGCCGGCACAGGAGCACCTGCCGCCTCCAGAAACGTCTCTGGAAAATCGAGGTTCGCGGTCATGCTGGCACATACCGAACCTGGGGCAGTGACTCCCGGCCACCTGACCAATAAAGGCGTACGAAGCGATTCCTCATACATCCACCGCTTGTCGAACCAGCCGTGTTCGCCCAGATAGAAGCCCTGGTCGGACGCATAAACCACCACCGTATTGCCGGCCAGATTCGCGGCATCGAGGTGACGCAGAAGACGGCCGACGCTGTCGTCCACACTGGCGATGCAACGCAGATAATCCTGCATGTAACGTTGATACTTCCAGCGCACAAGGTCCCTGCCTTGTGGATTGGCCTTAAAGAAGGCCTCGTTGCGGGGCCGGTAGGAGGCATCCCACATCCGCTTCTGGTCCGGGTTCATCCGGTTGTATTCGCCGAGATAGTGCTGGTAATCGGGCGAGTCCGCGGGAGGCGATGGGGGCACGATCTTCAGGTCGGCCATCGCCGTCATATGGCGGCCGATCTCCATCTCCTGGTTATGAGCCGGGGAAGCGCGATTTTCGTAATCGTCGAACAAGCTGGGCGGCTCCGGAATTTTGACGTCGGAATACATCTCCAGTTTTTCGGGCGCCGGCATCCAGTTACGATGCGGCGCCTTGTGCTGGCACATCAGCAGGAACGGCTTGTTGGGATCGCGGCCCTTCGTCAACCATTCGAGCGACAGATCGGTGATCAGATCCGTGACATACCCCTCGCGCCGGTGCTTTCCCGCCGCAGTGAGGAAGTCGGGGTTGTAGTAGTTGCCCTGTCCCGGCAGCACTTCCCAGTGATCGAAACCCGTGGGATCGGACTTCAGATGCCACTTACCGATGATCGCGGTCTGATAGCCTGCTGCCTGCAAAAGCTTCGGCATTGTCTGCTGTGCGCCGTTGAAGGTTTGGCGGTTATCAATCAGTCCATTCAAGTGGCTGTACTTGCCCGTCAGCACCACCGCGCGGCTGGGCGCGCAAATAGAGTTCGTCACCAGGCAATTGTCGAAGCGCATGCCTTCGCGCCCGATGCGGTCAATATTCGGCGTACGATTCAGACCGCGGCCGTAAGCGGAAATCGCCTGGAACGCATGATCGTCAGAGAATACAAGCAAGATGTTCGGGGGCTTCCGCTGCACCCCCCGCGCCGCCGCCATACCCATAACGCCGCCGAGAAACATACGCCTGTTCATGTTTCGCATCATACGATATAGAAGCAGATGTGGCGCAGCTCCCGATTTATCGTCATCTCCGGTTTCGGCGGCTTGCTGGTGCTGATGACTTTCGCAGGCGTCGACGCCATGCGACTCCTCCGCGGGATTCAGCGCAGGAATGAAGTCATCCGCCAGGACTTCCTGAATCGCAACCGCGTGCTCAATCAAATCCGCTCCGACGTCTATCTTTCGGGTACCTACGTGCGCGACTACATTTTGGAGCCGGAACCGCAGAACGCCGTGAAGCATCGCACCAGCCTGGAAAAAACCCGGCGGGATATGGATGCGGCGCTGCGGTCCTACTCCGTCATGTTGAGTGCGGACGAAACCCAGCCGTATCAGACTCTGCAGCAGGAGCTCGCGGAATATTGGAAGGTATTGGAACCTGCGCTGCAGTGGGATGTGGAACAACGCCGGCGGAAGGGTTATGAATTCCTGCGCGATGAAGTGCTGCCGCGCCGGATGGCGATGTTGAGCATCGCCGATCAGATCGCGGCGGTCAACGAACGGCAGTTGAACAGCGGCAGCACCCAGGTGGCGAGTCTTTTTACTCAATTCCAACTGCGGCTGGCAAGCACCGTGTTCGTCACCCTTGGGCTCGGTCTGGCGCTGGCAGGTTTCAGCGCGCGAAAAATTCTGCGGCTGGAGCGCGAATCCATCCAGGCGCGGAGTGAACTGCAGGAACTCTCGGCGAGGTTGGTGGAAGCGCAGGAAACCGAACGAAGATCCATCTCGCGGGAACTGCACGACGAAGTGGGGCAGTCTCTCTCGGCGCTGCTGGTAGGACTGAGTAACTTGTCAGCCGCCATCCCTCCATCGGCCGGCGCGGAATTGAAGCCGCATGTGGAAGGGATCCGCAGGCTGGCCGAAGATAGCGTGCGCGTCGTCCGTAACATCACCTTACTCTTGCGTCCCAGCATGCTGGATGATCTGGGCCTGGTACCGGCCCTGCAGTGGCAGGCGCGTGAAGTTTCCAAACGCACTGGCATGCAGGTGGATATCGCGGTGGAAAATGTGTCCGACGAATTGCCGGAGCAGTACAAGACCTGCGTCTACCGTGTGGTGCAGGAGGCGCTGAACAATTGCGCCCGCCACGCCGCGGCGAACACGGTGCGCATCATCGCGAGGCAAGGGAGGGAGCACCTCATGTTATCCATACAAGATGACGGCGGCGGCTTTCGTCCGGATTTGCATCGCGGGCTGGGATTGCTTGG
Source organism: Bryobacteraceae bacterium (assembly GCA_040002435.1). Lineage (GTDB taxonomy): Bacteria > Acidobacteriota > Terriglobia > Bryobacterales > Bryobacteraceae > JANXXV01. The sequence goes on along the minus strand of JBDUEM010000007.1, from coordinate 21,309 downwards.
CATGGAGGAACGCGTGACGCATTTGGGAGGTACCTTCGAGCTCGATTCGGAGCCGGGGCGCGGGACGTTGATTGCCATTTCACTGCCTTTGGAACTACCGAACACATGAATTCGATTCGCATTCTTCTGGCCGATGACCACGTGGTGATGCGGTCCGGCCTGCGTGTCCTGCTGGAGCGGCAAGGCGGCTTCCAGGTGGTGGCCGAGGCGGGCGACGGACGGCAAGCCATAGAACTCGCCGAAACGCACTCTCCCGACGTGGCCGTCATCGACATCGCCATGCCGAATCTCAACGGGATCGAAGCCACGCGTCATATCACCACGAAGCGGCCGGACACGGCGGTGGTCATTCTGAGTATGCATTCCGATGAGAGTTACGTCCTGCGCGCTTTGAAGTCAGGAGCGCGAGGTTACCTGCTGAAGGACTCACCGGAAGCGGATCTGATCAACGCGATCCGCGCCGTCCACGACGGCAAGGCGTTCTTCAGCCCGGCCATCAGCAAGATGATGGTGGAAGACTACATGCGGCAACTGCAGCAGCGCGGCGTGGAGGACAGCTACGAACTGCTGACGGCCCGGGAACGGGAAGTGCTGCAGCTTCTGGCGGAAGGTAAGTCGAACAAGGAAACGGCGACCATCTTGAATTTGAGCCTTTACACGGTGGAAACTCACCGCAGCAATATCCTGCAGAAGTTGAATCTGCACGGGACGCCGGAGTTGATCCTCTACGCGGTGCGCAAAGGGGTTATTTCTTAGCCGACGCATGCGCTGTTGTTGCTGTATAGCGCAGCGCCTGGTCAATGGTCTTCAGGACGCGCCGTTCCTCTAGTGGTTTGGCAAGCACGTCGTGCCCGCCGTACTGCACCACTTCCTGCCACAAAGCCCCGTCAAACCCGGAGGAGGCGAGCAGAATACACGGCGAGAGCTGTGCCAACTCGCGTACATTGACCCGCCAATCGCGCCCTTCTAAATCCCGATCGCAGACGATCACGCAGAACCGGGTCTTCTCCAATAGCGCAGCCGCGGCATCCCAACTTCCTACCACTACCGGCTCCCAATCGATTCGCTGACTAGCCGCAAGTTTCAACATGGAGCGGTCCGCCTCGGAAGAAAGAATGCCCAGAACGGGAATGGAGTCACCCCTTGCGGCTGCTGCAATTCGGGACTTGAAGAACTCAAACATTTACCGCAACTCTCCGGTTTCAAAGGCGAGGACGGCGCGCTGCGACTGGTAGTCGTACTTCGAGCTGGCCGCGACGATCTGCGCTGAAGTCAGATTCAACTGCGCCTGACTCAGTTCGATGATGGAACTCAATCCGAGGTCGTAGCGACTCTGCGCCAAGTCGAGCGCCAGTTTGGCCTGTTCCAGCAATTGCGCTGTCAGCCCTACCCTCTCAAAGGCAGTGGATGCATTCAAATACGCAACCTTCACATCCCGCGCGATGCGGTTTGCCAGGTCGTTCCCGTTTTGCGCGACTGCTTTCGCACGATAATCAGCCTCGGTTCGGCGTGCCTTAAAGAGGCCTCCGTTGAAGACCGGTACATTCACATTGACACCTACCGCGCCATAGCGGCCCGGCAGCACTTCCTGCCCCGCCGGTACAAAGCCCGCCGTTCCAAAGAGACCAATGGTTGGATATTGCAGGGCTCGCTCAGCTTGTGCGAAGCGTTCTGCCGCACTTTGCTCTAAATGGATATTCGCCATCTCCGGACGCTTTTGCAACGCGTCCTGAACCAAGGGTGCTACCTGATCGGGGAGGAAATCCGGCATTGGCTCTTCGGAGAGCGTCACCGACTTCTGTCCAGGGATGCCCATCGCCGTCAGCAACTGCGTCTGTGCCGCCTGAATGTCGTTGCGCGCTCCGGCCAGCAGCAGTTTCGCATCCGCCAGATTGACGCTGGCGAAGCTGACATCCAGCTGCGATTTCAGGCTGCTCTGCGCCAGTGCGGTTACCTGGTCCACCACCAACTGACGGGCATCCACCGTCTGTTCGGCTACTTTGAAGACGGACTCTGCCCGAAGTACCGCATAGTAGGCACGCGACGTGGCCAGCAGAATTTGCGCACGGGTTGTCTCTGTGACCTGATCCTGAGCCTGGGCGCGTAGTTTGGCCGACTCAACAAGGTTATTGTTGCGGCCGAAATCCGTGATCAGCTGCGTGACCGATAGACCGGATCCCAGGCGATTGTAGACCACGGGATTGTTCAGCCCACCCGCTGCCAAACGGCTCCCGGAATCTGCGCCGACGCCGGTGATGCTGCCGAACAGTGTGGGCTGCGCGTTCGCGCGTAGCTCCAAAGGTACCTGGTAAGAGGCGGCCGCATTCAACTTAGCGGCGCCGAATTGCGGGTTGTTCTGAATGGCCAGCTTCTCGGCTTCCGCCAGCGTCAGGTGCAAGGTGTCCTGGGCGAATACGCTACAGGCCAGAGTACAACCAAGAAGGATTCGAAACCTCATGCCTGTGCCTCGCGATAGACCAGAAAGTATGCGGCAGGAACAAGGAAAACCGTCAAAACCACCGACACCGCAAGTCCGCCCAGGATGGCGCGTGCCAGCGGCGCGTACGATTCGCTGCCGGCGCCAAGTTTCAATGCCATCGGCATTAGTCCGATGATGGTCGCGAGAGATGTCATCAGCACTGGACGCAGCCGAACCCGGCAGGCCATGCCGACGGCGTGTTTGACGTCCATTCCCCCTTCGCGCAGGTGGTGCGTAAACTCGACGATCAAAATGCTGTTCGATACCGCAATACCAACCAGCATTACGATTCCCATCAGCGACATGACGTTCAATGTAGTGTCGGTCAGCCACAAAGTTAACAAGACCCCGCTGATTCCAGGCGGAACTGCGAGCAGGATAATGAAAGGATCGACGAAAGACCGGAACTGCGCCACAAGAATCAGGTAGAGCAGCACCACCGCCAGGCAAAGACCCAGCCCAAAGCTCCGGAACGATGCCCGCATGCCTTGCACCATTCCGCGAAGAGTCACCTTTAATCCCGCAGGGACTTCCGTTCCGGCGATGATCTCATCGATGGAACTCGCAATCTTTCCCAGATCTTCGTTCAGCGGCCGGACGTAGATATCGGTGACGCGCCGTAGTTGGTAGTGGTCTACTTCCGTAGGCGATTTGATCCGCGTGATGCCGCTCACGGCATCCAACCTCGAAGATGTGATTCCGCCCGGCGCACGCATTGGAATCGACTTCAGGTCCAACAGATTCTTGATTTGCCGCTCCGGATATTGAACCGTCAGCATGTAGTCGTTGCCCGTCTTCGGATCGATCCAGAAACTCGGCGCGATCATCTGGTTCGACGTCAGCGCCGTGATCACGTTGTTCACCACCTCACGCTGGCTCAAACCAAGTTCGCTGGCGCGCGTGCGGTCCACGTCGAGTTGTAGCGCGGGATAATCGATGTCCTGCGGAATGAATGTATCGGCCACACCGGGGATTTTCTTGATCTTCGCTGCCAGTTTAAGAGCCGTTTCGTAGCTCCTTTCCATGTTTGACCCAGACACCTGAACGTCAATCGGGGCGGGCAGGCCGAGGTTCAACACGGCGTCCACCAGCCCACCGGATTGGAAATAGACGCCGAGTTCCGGCAGTTCAGCGGCTATTTTCCGCTTCACGCGCGCCATGTATTCGTAACTTCCGGTAGCATGTTCTTCTTTCAGACTTACTTGCACGAAGGCGGTGTGCATGGCCGAATTGCTGGTGTAGATGGCGGAGAAATCGGGCGTAGCGCCGATGTTGGAGACGATCATTCCCAGATCCTGAGCCGGGACGACGTCACGAACCACCTGCTCTACCTTCGCCACCTCGTTTTCGGTCACGGCCAGACGCGTTCCAGTGGGCGCTTTCAGATTGATCACAAACTGTCCGGCGTCCGTGCGCGGGAAGAACGACAGGCCCAGCAGAGGAAACAGGGCGAGGCTGATCGCAAACAGCAGTCCGAAAATTCCCAGCGTCATAGCCGGGTTGCGCAGGGTGCCCTCTACCAGGCGGTCGTAGAATCTCAAAAAGGATTCAAAACGATCGTTGAACCAGACGTTGAAACGATTGTTCAACGACCATTTCTGCTTGGGCTTTCTGATCTCGACAGGCATCTCATCTGACGGTGTTCCGCGGTGCGATGCCTTCATGAATCGCGCACAGAACAACGGCACCACAGTCAGCGCTACCACGTACGATGCGAACAACGAGAGGACCACGGCCAGTGCGAGCGCGGAAAACAGAAACTTGCTCACGCCATACAGAAAAGTCACCGGGAAGAACACCACCACCGTGGTCAGCGTGGCCGAAAGCACAGGCAGCGCAACCTCGCGGCCGCCGTTCTCCGCCGCTATTTCCGGCGGCTCACCCAACTCCAGATGGCGGTAAATATTCTCCAGCACAACCACCGAGTTGTCGATTAGCCGCGAAAACGCCAGCGCCAGTCCACCCAGCACCATGCTGTTGATCGAATTGCCGCCGAGCGAAAGAGCAATAAACGTGGCCAGGGCCGAGAGCGGGATGGAGAAGAATACCGCAACCGTCGCGCGCATGCTGCCAAGGAAAACCAGAATCATCAGTGAGGTGAGGAACAGCCCGATGGCGCCTTCATGCAGCAGCGTTTCGATGGCTGTTTTCACAAAAACCGACTGATCGAAAACCACGGTGCTGACGAGTTGCTTCGGAATGTCGGTTAGCCCCTTCACCGCGCTTTTGATCCCGTCTACAACGGCGATGGTGTTCGTGTCCCCGCCCTGCTTCAACACCGGTACATAGACCGAACGCTGGCCGTCGACCCGCACTACATTCGTTTGAATCTGCTGCGAATCCTTCGCCGTCCCGATATCGCCGATGCGCACCGGCGCCGCGCCGACTGTCTTGATGGGAAGCTGATTGATCTCGGAAATGTTACGAAGCTGGCTGTTGGTGTAGATGCTGTAGTCGAGCGCTCCAATCTGCACATCGCCCGCCGGAAGAATGAGGTTCGAATCGTTTACCGACCGCACCACATCCATCAGGCTCAGCTGATGTGCTTCCAGTTTGTATGGGTCCGCGTAGACCATGATCTGGCGGTAGCGGCCGCCGAACGGCTGCGGTACGGAAGCACCGGGCACGCTGGCAAGCTGATTTCGCACCTGAAACTGCGCCAGGTCGCGCAGAGCGGTTTCGTTCAAGCCTTCGCCCTTGAACGTAACCAGGCAGACCGGCAGGCTGGATGCATCGAACTTCAAGACAACCGGCGGCAGCGTGCCGGGCGGCAAGCGCCGCAATTGCGCCATCGCAAGGTTGGAGATCGTAGTAACCGCCGAATCCGGATTCGTACCGGGCTGGAAGTACACCTTGATCACACTGACACCGGGAAGTGAGCGCGATTCAATGTGTTCGATACCGCTGCCCAGTGTAAAGAACCGCTCGAAGCGGCTGGTGATGTCGGTTTCAATCTGTTCCGGCGGCATGCCTGAATAGAACGTCGCTACCACCACCACGGGAATGTTCATCGTGGGGAACATATCCACGGGCATTCGGGCCATGCTGCTGATACCGACCACGGCGATCATCAGGCAGAGTACAACGATAAAGTACGGAGTTCGGATGGCGAATCCCGACATTAACGGCCTTCCTTCGATGCCGTCATCGCGATGAGCTTCGGCTTCACGTGCTGGCCTACCTGCAGTCCGCCCGTGTTTCCTATGACCACCATCTCGCCTTCCTGCAGCCCCGAACGTACCTCTACAAAGTTCGCAGTTTCAATACCCAGTTCCACTGGCCGGAGCTGCAATGTGTTGCCGGCCGTGACCACCATCACCTTCGATTCGCCTACGGCCGCCGCCGGAATCGCCAGCGCTTTGTCCCGCCGCTCCATGGTAAGGTTCACTTCCGCGTACATTCCCGGAACCAGCACCAGGCTGCCGTTCGCAACATCCACTTCTGTTTCCATGGTCCGGCTGCTGGACTGAACTTTCTCTGAGAATCGCGCGACCTTTCCCGGAAAGTTCCGGTCGAGGCTTGGTACCCGGACCTCCACCTGCTGTCCCACGTGAATCCGCGGCACTGCGGATTCGGGCACAGGCAGGATCAGCCGCAAGAGGCTGTTTTGCGATAGCCTCACCAGCGGCATTGCCTGCGTCTGCGAAGCTGTTCCGGCTTGAATCATGGAACCTGTGTCGGCGTACCGTTTCGTAATCACTCCCGCAAAGGGCGCCGTGACTCGCGTGTATTCGAACATCGTTTTGGTACGACCCTGGTCGGCCTTGTTCATGTTGACCTGTTGAACGGCCGAATCAAGAGCGGACTTGGCAGCGGAGACTTGCGCCTCGGAGACCAGATCCCTGCCGTGGGCGTCGTCTATTTCCTGCTGCGCCACAAGTCCCGGCCGCTTTTTCGACACCGCCGAGATTCGCTCGTACGATATGTGCGACATTTGATGCGCCGATTCCGCGCGCTGGACTTCATCTTTGGCTCGCGTGACTTCAGAACTGCTGCGCTCCACCGATGCCTGGGCACGGGTGATGTCGTCGCCCATTTCGGGGATTTCCAGGGTTGCCAGTAACTGCCCCGCCGCCACCCGATCCCCGACATCGACGTTAATTTTTTTGACGTACCCGGCCACTTTCGCCATCACATCGATTTCCTGGAATGGTTTGAATTCGGCGGTCAACACCAGCGAGTGCGCCAAGTCTTCGACGGAGACTTTGGCCACCGCCACCGTCGGCACTTCCGCCGGTGCTTCCGCTTTCGTCTCTTTCGTACAGGAACTGGCCATTAGAACTAATAGGCCTGCCGACAGTGCAATCGCGAGTCTGTGCATCAAGTCTCCCACCGTCTACAGTACGGTAGGGGAAAGCCGGGGCGTCATCCCTGGGAGTGGGTATTTGCTTAGGAATCGAACAGTACAGCCAGTACCGCAGTTACCAAAGGCCCGGTACAATCCAGGTCCTCGATAGTACTGGGATGCGGAGAGCTACAAGTGCCGGCTGCCACTCTCCTGGTAATGAATAACGGCTGGAATCTCTTACTTGCACGGCAAAGAAAATTGCTGGAAGAACTGGAACAGTCGATCGCCAACCACGCGGAAGGCGATGCCACGGAAGAATATTCCGTTCCCCGTGCGCTATTCGCGCAACGCGCTAATGATGGCCTTTTGCTTTCACCACCACAGGAGTGCCCTGGAATCCGAACGTCTCCCGCAGCCGGTTCACCAGGAACCGCTCCGCGGAAAAATGCAGCGCGTTCGGCCTGTCGGTAAACAGAACGAAGGTAGGCGGCCGCAAGCCTGCCTGCGTGATGTAGAAAACCTTAATGGCGGGTTCGAAACGAAGAGTGGCGACAAACCGATTCAGATCCCCGGTAGTCACCCGTTTAGACGCCGATTCGAAGCACATCTTGATCAGTGAAAAAAGCTGCTTCACGCCGTTGCCTTTCATGGCGGACATGAAGATTACCGGCGCGTATTCCAGAAACTTCAACTCGTCGCGGATCTGCTGTGTGAACTCCTTTCGATCCTTGTCGCCGGCGGCATCCCACTTATTGACGCAAAGTATCACCGCCCGGCCTTCCTCGTGCGCGTACCCGGCCACTGTGGCGTCATGCCCCAGCACGCCTTGCGTCGCATCAATCACCAGCAACACGACGTGAGACATGCGGATATTGCGGCGTGCCATCACGACGCTCAACTTTTCCGTCATCTCTGTGGTTTTGCCCTTGCGGCGAATTCCCGCGGTGTCGACAAACAGAAACTCCGTGCCATCCTGCACCACCGTCTCATCCACCGAATCGCGGGTAGTGCCCGCCACCGGGGAAACGATGGCCCGCTCCTGCCCGGCCAGTGCATTTAATAGTGTGGACTTGCCTACATTGGGCCGCCCGATGATCGCCACCTTGATCTTCCGGGGCTTCTTCTCGTCGGTTTCTTCTTCGGGCTCGCTGGCAGGAAACTCTTCGGTCACATGATCTAGCAATGCTTGCAAGCCCAGCTTATGCTCGGCTGAAACCGGGAACATGTTCTCAAAACCCAGCGAGTAAAAATTGTTCAACAGGGAATCACGCACCGCATGGTCGATCTTGTTGACCGCCAGGGAAACCGGCTTGCCCAGTTTGCGCAGCATCTGCGCCAGGTCACGATCTATCCCCGTGATCTCCGTCCGGCCATCGATCACAAACACAATCTGTTCCGCTGATTCCAAAGCCACTCGCGCCTGTTTCAAAATTTCACTGGGAATCAGTTCATCGTCGTTGGGAATAATCCCGCCAGTATCGATGAGTTCAAACTTGCGCTTGCGGTGATATCCCTCGCCGTAGATGCGGTCCCTGGTAATGCCCGGCTCATCGCCGACAATGGAGCGGCGTTGACCGGTAATTGCGTTGAAAAGTGTGGATTTCCCTACATTGGGCCTGCCTACGATGACTACAGAGGGCAGACGCTCGGACGGCGTCATATTACTAAGATAACACTGCGCTATAGCCTTAGGCCCCCGATTCGTGCGAAAATGACAGACGTACCCTCAGAAAGGCACCCCTACCATTTTGGAAAAAACCTTGTACCGCAACCCCCTCATCCGGAACATCGCCATCATCGCGCACGTCGATCACGGCAAGACAACACTCGTTGACGCCATGCTTCGACAAAGCGGACTCTTCCGCGAAAACGAACAGGTGGTTGAGCGCATGATGGACTCCAACGACCTGGAGCGCGAGCGGGGAATCACCATCCTGGCCAAGACCACCGGCGTCACGTATGGAGACGTTAAGATCAACATCGTCGATACTCCCGGCCACAGTGATTTCGGCGGAGAAGTAGAACGCGCACTCAAGATTGTAGACGGCGTGATGCTGCTGGTGGACGCGAGCGAAGGACCCTTGCCGCAGACGCGTTACGTTTTGATGAAAGCGCTGGAAGCGAATTTGCAGCCGATTCTGGTCATTAACAAGATTGATCGCCCGGATGCCCGCGTGCAAGAGGTGTTGAACGAGGTCTATGATCTCTTCATTGATCTCGATGCCCACGAAGATCAGCTGGATTTCCCGGTCATCTATACGAATGGCAAACTCGGCATTGCCAAAATGAATCTGGAAGACGCGTCGGACAACCTGAAGCCGCTGTTCGACACCATCATCAAGACTATTCCCGGGCCTGCCGGTGACCCCGAAGCCGTATTGCAACTCCTGGTCGCGAATCTGGATTACAGCGACTACCTGGGCCGCATTGCCATCGGCCGCGTATTCAACGGAACGCTGCGCAATGGTGATTTCGTCGGCGTCGTGAAGCTGGACGGTTCGCTGCACAAGACCAAGATTACGAAGATGTATTCGTTTGAAGGTCTGAAGCGTGTCGATGAAACTCTGGGCCGCCCCGGGGACATTCTGGCTATCGCTGGAGTGGAGGGCATCACCATCGGCGAGACCGTTACCAGTGTCGAAACTCCGCAGGCGCTGCCGCATATCCAGATCGATGAGCCCACCATCGCCATGCGCTTTACCGTGAACACCTCTCCGTTCGCAGGAATGGAAGGGAAGTACGTCACATCACGTAACCTGCGCGAGCGGCTGGACAAAGAACTGCTCACCAACGTCTCAATCAAGGTCGTCGAAGACGGCGGTCCCGATGCGCATAAAGTAATGGGACGCGGCGAACTGCAACTCGCCATTCTCATCGAGATGATGCGCCGCGAGGATTTCGAGTTGATGGTGGGAAAGCCGGAAATCCTCACCAAGGAAATTGACGGCAAGAAGCACGAGCCGCAGGAACTGCTGGTCATCGATTGCCCTGAACAATTCGTCGGCGTGGTGATCGAAAAGCTCGGCACGCGCAAGGGCAAGATGAGCAAGATGGTGAACAACGGCTCAGGCCGCGTTCGCCTGGAGTTCCTGGTTCCGTCGCGCGGTCTCATCGGACTGCGCAGCGAGATGCTGACAGACACCAAGGGCACTGCCATCATGAACTCCCTGTTCCACGGCTACATCGAATGGCAGGGCGACATTGAAACCCGTCCCACGGGATCGCTCGTTTCCGACCGCGCCGGCAAGGCCACCGGTTTCGCGATGTTCAATCTGCAGGAGCGCGGCGAGCTGTTCATCATGCCCGGTACGGAAGTTTACGAAGGGATGATCGTCGGCGAGAACGCCCGCACCAGCGATCTGGACGTCAACATTGTGAAGGAAAAGAAGCTCACCAACATGCGAGCTTCCTCCGCCGATGAGGCCATCCGCCTTGTGCCACCCAGATTGCTGAACCTCGAACAGGCCATCGAATTCATCCGCGATGACGAGATGGTTGAGGTGACCCCCAAATCCATCCGTCTGCGGAAGAAGATTCTCAAAGAGAATCAGCGCTAAGACCCGGTAAGCGCCGATCAGCGCTGAGCGGCGCCGGCGCGCCCCATAATGGGCCAGACGTCCACGATTTTGTCGCCCTCGGCAATGTAATAGCGGTCAAAAGCGTTGGTGCTTTGGTCCAGGTTTGTGCAGTACACATCAAGCCGGTCGCCCAGCTTCGGCGCTTTTTCGCCGTCCTTCCATTTGAGAGATCCGTACTCGGCACCGCCCGATCCGACTTCCAGCCACGGCATCCCCTTTACTTCATCGGTCTTCTTCACCAGAGCCTTGTTGCCGTAGTCCGTAGTAATGACATTCGGATGGTGCTGGCTATCCACGGTGGTCAGGACCGTCAGCGCGGGTTTCCAGTCGGTATAGCGCTGCATGTCTCCGTCCTTCCCGCCGACGATGAAATATTCCGTGTCCATGAACACGTATGTGCCGGATTCCAGTTCCGTCAATCCCGTCTCATGATCAATGTTATAGGTGCCCGTTGACCCGCCGCTCATGATGTTCACCGGCAGTCCGGACTTTTTCGCCAAGTCCCGGCTCTCACGAACGCCGGACAGCACGTCCATGGAAAACTTCTTCCGCTCCTCGAAGCCTTTGGTATGGGCCGCCCTTCCCGAGTAAGCCATAAAGCCTTCAAAGGTCATACGTTTCGACGAACTGACCTTCTGGGCTAATTCCAGTGCGGGCTTCCCGCCTTCAATGCCCTGCCGCGCCATGCCCGCGTAGACCGATACCACGACCCTGACCTTCGCGTTGTGAGCCGCCGCCGCTTCTTCTACCCAGTCCACGACTTTGGCGTCATCGACGACGAACATAAACGTCGGATCTTTCTTCGACAGCAGGACGGCCCGTTCGGTATTGTTGATTCCCACCGGCTGTTTCGTCCACAGGACGCCTTTAATACCTGCGCCGGAGAACAGCTCCGACTCGGCGATGGTAGCTACAGTCAACCCTACCGCCCCGTGCGCCACCTGATGCTTGGCGACGTCCACGCTCTTATGAACTTTTACGTGCGGCCGCACGTTGATGCCGTTCGCCTTTGCCGTGGCAGCCATATGGTTGACGTTGGCCTTGAACATGTCAAGGTCAACCACCATGCAGGGAGTCGGCAGAAGATCTTTCGTCATGTCACGGAAGTCGCGCTTGGCAATACGCGCTTCGAATTCCGCGAACGGATATACATCGGATGTTGTTTTGGCCCCACGGGCGCGCGACGCGGCAAGAAGGCTCATTCCCGCGGTTGTGCCTAAGAACTGACGGCGTGATGATGTCATTTGGAATCTCTCCCTTGTTGTTTCCGTGCAATGTTTTCTGTAGATGCGGCGGTCGAGGCCCATGGACGCGAACTCAGCGTATTACTTAGTGATTGCCCGAGATGATAGGCCGCCAGTATACCATTTCTGCCGATTGCTGATTTTAGCCCCGCAGCGGATTCGCCGCGTACTGATGTTTGCGGGCACTCCACTTGGCCTTTAAGTATTCGCCTAAATCCAGGTCGCCCGACATTGTTTCACCGTTGACAGTGCCGGAGAACGTATAGGTCAGGGCGTTTCCAACCTCGTGCTCCGGCAATAGCGAACGAAACTGAACTTTGTCGCCGTTCATTTGGCCCGACAGATCGCGGGCGAGAAAATCCCCTTGATGTATCCCCTCCAGCCGCGCCCCGCGTTGTTGTAACGACAAGGAATGCTTCGAGGTGCCGGCAGCATATTCTATGTGGACGTTCCACTGCCCGGTCAGGTCGGCTGCAGGCGGCAGGGCGGCTTCCGGGGTCTTCAGCGTGTGTTTCGCCGAGAGGACGGCATAGAGTCGATCCGAAATGATCTTTTCGTGACCCGGACCCAAATTAAAGCCGGAAATCGAAATGCCGTTCTGATTGCCTCGACTCCCGCCTACCAGGATCCGCGGATCAGTCGTGTCGAGAATATGCACCACCTCAGCCGGCGTGATTCCCCGCTCGGCCGGCTCCCAGCGAACGGTAAGCCCGGCAGTCCGATTGGAAAGGCCCGCGCCCGCTGGCCTCACCTCGAATGTCACGCCGGGTATGGCCGAAACACGCTTTCCGATCACCGCGAGACGATCCGCCATGTCCTGCCAGTATGCCTTTTCATCGCGCTTCACAAAAGCCTCAACGGCAGCCAGCGCCCCGATGATCTCTTCCTTCCCCACCTTCATACTTCTTGAGAATCCGTGGTGGGGCGCACTGCACACCCAGGCCGCCTTCACCAGGTCCTTTCGCCCTAACAGCAAGCCGGAACATTGCGGACCGCGCAGTTGCTTTCCGCCGCTATAAGCGACCAGCGTGGACCCCCTCTGCAAATGAACGTTGGGAATTGTGAGCCCTTCGGCCGCGGCGTCTGTCAGTACGGGCACATTCTTCCGCCGGGCGATGCCAGTGATCTCCTCAAACGACGGAGAACCGGTGTCAGCGCGCGGACCGGCGAAGATATAGATCATCGCCGTCCTGGGGCCGATGGCGGTTTCCAGCTCCTCAGCGCTCTGTACCTCAATGATTCGGACTCCGGTGGCGCGTATGGCAGCGTCGTAATTATTGCGCGAGTGCTTGGGGATGATGACTTCATCTTTCGCCAGTAACTCCGGATGCGGCAGCTTGATATGTTGATCGGGGTTACCGCCCACCAGGCACGCTGTCGTAGCGTGGGTGATTGCCGCGGCGCAGCCCGAGCTCACCATCCCGAATTCCGCTCCTGTCAGTGCAGCCAGGCGCTTCCCGACAGCATCCATCAGCTCATCCAGCTGGACCATGTGCTGGGATGCCGCTTCCATGGCGGCTCGCACTTCTGGAAGCTCAAGCGATCCGCTATTTACCGTCAGAGTGCCGGTGCCGCAAATAAACGGACGAACTCCGATGGATTCGTAGATGTTCGGCCCAACCTGCAAGCCGCCCGTGGCCGGAGCAGGCGCGGCAGCAGCGCTTTTTGACAGAAGTCCCGGGATAACGGCCAGGCTCCCGCTGCGGATCAGTTCACGACGGCTTAGATTCCCGGCGTATTGTTTTAAAGAAGCCATCCATGATTTCGGGAACATATCCTTCCTCCTGTGTTGGCAACCCTATTTGGTGACGCCCGGAACAAATCCGTGGGCGTTTGTCTTCATGCGGTAAACCGCCGCTCGCGACGCAAAATAAAGTGTGTTGTAATCGGTCCCGCCCCAATTGAAATTCGCAGTGGATTCCGGCAGATTGATGACGCCCAATCGATTGCCCTCCGGGTCCCACACCCAAACCCCGCCCGGACCCGTGCAGTATAGATTTCCTGCGTTATCCACGCGCATTCCGTCTGGAGAACCCCGGCCAGGCTCTTCCTTCGCGAAGATTCTGCCTGCGCCAATGCTCATTCCAGCCCCAACGTCGTAAACACGAATCTCTCGTGTCTTGGTGTCATTCACATACAAGCGCTTGCCATCCGGAGAAAAAGTCAGGCCGTTTGGAGCCGTCATATCCTTCACAAGCAGGCGAAGCGATCCGTCCGCGCCCAGGCGAAAGACACCCTGAAAGTCCAGTTCCTGCTTCTCCCCTTTTACCAGGTCCAGGGTGGGATCAGTGAAATAAAGAGCTCCGTCGGGACCGAGAACAATATCATTCGGGCTGTTCAGTTTCTTCCCTTGGTATTTGTCGGCTAAGACCTTATACTGCCCGTTCGCCTCCACCTGGATGATCGCCCGCAGCACGCTCGCGGTGGTGATGAAGTGCCCCTTCGCGTCTAGTGTGCTTCCATCCGGATCGCCGATTTCGAGTACTGTTTCTACCCGGCCATCCGGATAAACCCGCGAGAGCTTGTTCTGCTCTTCGTCACTGATCCACAGAAACCCTTTCGGATCCCACACCGGGCCTTCGGTAAAGCCGAAACCGCCAGCCACTTTCTCGAGCTGCGCGTCCTTCGACACCAGGGTCCAGAATTTTGGAGAATCCGCTTTCAGTTCAAATTGACGGGGAGGTGATTGAGACCATGCGAATGTGCCGAGTCCGAAGAGCAAAGTCAGGAAAACAGTTTTACGATGCATGGCTACCTCAAACTCAACGCCAGGATTGTCGATCCCGCCGCGACGCCGATGTATTGAATATCATCCACAGTGTAGGTCATAGGGCCGGCTTTCCAGTTCTGGCCCGTATTGAAGTGCCACAGCGGCTTTCCGTCGTTGGCGTCGGCCGCGATGAAGGCGCCGCTGGCGTCTCCATAAAAAATCAACCCACCCGCTGTGGCCATAAGACCGCTTCCCAGAATTCCCCCACCGATGTCCGGCACTTCCCAAGCGACTTTTCCAGTCTGGATATTGATGGCTTTCAGGAACTTCACGCTGGTGTGGTCCGCGGGCCGGCGAGAGCCGCCGCCGTAAAATGATTTTCCGGCCACCCACCACTCGTCGTTCTTGGAATAGACATTGCAGGATTCTTCGGCAAAGAAGTAGAACAGTTTCGTACCCGGGTTGAATGCCACGGACGTCCAGTTTGCCGCGCCGGCCACTGAGGGGCACACCAGTTGGCCTTCCATGGTGGGCTCATTGCCGGGTAGCAGTTTCGGACGGCCATCGGAACCGATTCCGCTGGCCCACGTGATGTTCTTGACGAAAGGTTCGGCGAGCAGAAGCTTGCCCGTCACTCGGTCAAGCACGTAGAAGAAACCGTTGCGATTCGCTTGCACCATCAGCTTCCGCGGCTCCCCTCGAAAATCGGCATCTACCAGTGCGAGCGGTTCGGTGGCGTCCCAGTCATGCAGGTCATGCGGAGTGAACTGGTAATGCCACTTCAGCTTTCCTGAAGCGGGATCAAGGGCCACAACGGAAGAAGTATACAGATTGTCACCCTTGCGTTCATCGCCGTTATAATCCGGGCACGGATTGCCCGTGGGCCAATACAGCAGCTTCGTTTCGGGATCATAAGTGCCGGTGAACCAGGTGGCGCCGCAGCCGTGCTCAATCGCCCGGCCAACCCAGGTTTCCGAGCCGGGCTCGCCGGCCTTCGGAATCGTCCAGAACCGCCAGACCCGCTCGCCGGTGAAAGCTTTGTAGGCGTCAAGGAATCCGCGCACCCCTTCATCCCCGCCAGAGACGCCTGAGATCACAAGGTCATTCACCACCAACGGAGCGCTGGTGGCCCCGTAATTCTGGCCGGCATCCGCCATCTCCACGTCCCAAATCAGCTGACCGGTGAAGCGATGCAGCGCAATGAGGTGCGCGTTGTCGGTGACTAAGAAGACGCGGTCACCCAAAATGGCGGCGCCTCGATTGATTCCGCTGGCCGCATCGCCCGCAAGCCCTTCTGTTCGCGGCCGGCTATAGTGCCAGATCTCCCGGCCGCTGCTCGCATCCAGCGCATAAGCCTCATTGACCGACGTGACGTACATGACTCCGTCCACCACGATCGGCGTGACCTCCAGCGAGCGCGGTGTCCCCGGAAGGGTAAACATCCATTTCGGCGCAAGATGACTCACATTTTTCGTATTGATCTGATTGAGGGAGCTGAAGCGGTTGCCGCTTTCGTTTCCGTCGTAACTTGGCCAATTGCCGGGCTTAGGACTCACCACGTCGCCGAATGACACTCCTTGCCCTAATCCGCCAGTGGCCAGGATGGACTGCGCGCCAGGCTCCGGCGCCAGCTTGCTGAGAAACGCAATCAGATTCCGCGTCTCCTCCGGCGTAGCGCGAAGCGGCGGCATGAGCGTTTTTTCCCGGACCACCTCTGCCAATTCGGACTTCTTCAGGAGATACAGCTGCCCATCCATGCCGAGCAATTGCAGGTCGAAAGGTCCCTCATTTTTGGCGATGCCCCGAAGGGTTTGGCCGCTCCGAAGCCGTGCGGTTACTGCCTGATAAGACGGCGTGCCACCTCTTCCGCCCCGTCCCCTGCCTCGTCCAGCGGGTGCAGCCGGTGCTAGCCCGTCGCGCAGCGACTGTTCGATCTGTGCTGGTTGGCGATCCCGGCCAACTGCCGAAAGATCGGGACCGATCACACCGCCGTTGCCACGCACCATATGGCAGGTGGAGCAGCCGCCCTGTCCAAAAAAGAACTGCTCGCCTGCCTGCGCATTGCCGGGAACGGGGGTACCCGCGGCGGATGCGCCCGGCGCTGGCGCTTTCGCCGCTGCCTTCAACGTCATCACGAAGGTTGCGAGTCCATCGGCTTCTTTCGCAGAAACCTTGAAAGCCGGCATCCCTCCGTCAGGAATTCCTTTCAGGATCACCTCGCGAACAGCCTCTTTGGTTACCGCTTTAGGCCGAGCGAGTTCGACGATGTTCGGGCCGTGGCCGCCGCCCAGACCGTCCTCTCCGTGACAGCCAACGCATCGGGACTGATAGAGCTGCTTACCGGTGACGGGCGTCTGCGCCCCGGAATTGTTGCATATAAATGCTAAGCCGACCGTGAAAACAAATATTTTGATCATGGTTTTTTTCAGCCTGTCGACAAGGGCAAGTTTCTCCAAATCATGGCACGGATTTGAAGAGGATTCAAATTCTTCCCCGCTATAATAGGTGCCGGATCGCGATCCTTGACGACGCGTTCCAGAGAGATTCTTTATGCATTCCTGCCGCATCGCCGCAGTATTCTGTGCGATCGCTTCGACCGCCGCCTCCGCTCAAAACTACAGTGCCGCCAAAGTATCCGATCACGGCGCTGAAATCATTCGGCTGAAAGACGCCGCGCGCGATGTGGAAGTATCCATCATGCCCTCCATCGGCAACCGCGCCTACGAAATGAAGGTGCATGGACAGAACATCTTATACTTCGGCTCCGCGGATGCGGGCGATTTCCAGCAGAATCCCAAACTGAACGGCATTCCTTTCCTGGCGCCCTGGGCCGACCTGCTGAATGAGCCCGGCTTTCTGGCAAACGGCAAGCACTATGCGTTCAACATGGAGCTCGGAAATGTTCGCGGAAAGATGCCGATTCACGGCCTTCTCGTAAACTCCCCACTGTGGAAGGTAACGGACGTCGCCGCGGACGCCAGTTCCGCGCATGTCACCAGCCGGCTGGAGTTTTGGAAATATCCGGACTTGATGGCGCAATGGCCATTCGCCCACGAGTACGAGATGACCTACAGCTTGGCCGACGGCGTTCTGGAGGTGAGAACGACCGTTGTGAACCTGAGCGTGGAGAGCATGCCGTTGATCATCGGCTATCATCCGTTTTTTCAGATTCCCGGCATCCCCCGCGACGAGTGGACGGCCCGAATTCCGGCACGAGTTCACGTGATCGCCGATGAGCACAATATTCCCACAGGGGAAATGCGGGCTCTCGATATCCCGAATCCCTTTCTGTTGAAAGGGCAGCGTTTGGATGATGGCTTCACCGATTTTGAGCGCGATGCTGCCGGCCGTGCGCATTTTTCTATTGAGGCCGGCGGAAAAACCGTCGAGACGTTGTTTGGCCCCAAGTTCAATATCGCGACGATCTGGCTGCCCTCGGACCGGGACGGCCAGCCCCGGCCATTCATCTGCTTTGAGCCTCTCACGACGATCATCAGCGGAGTGAACCTGCCGGATAAGTGGACCGGTCTGCAGACAGTCCCTGCCGGAGCAAAGTGGACAGAGAGTTTCTGGATTCGCTCCAGCGGTATCTAGGGCAATGAACCGGCTCACTCTCCTCCTTGTCTTTTCCTGCTGCGTCAACGCGCAGGATGCTACGATTCCAAAAACGATAAAATCTCCATCTTTCTCTCGTCGAAGGAATGAGCATTCTTAGCCGGGTACAATCCCCTCTGGATTGCCTACGGCAATTCTTTTGTGGTTAGATTCGATTTTCGGCCCGGTTTTCAAAGTCACAGGAGCATCCCCCATGAGCAAGACAAACAGACGGAGAGATTTCCTCTCGAACGCGATCGTGGTTGGCGGATTGGCCAGCCAGGTCAAATTGAACGCTGCCCCCGCCGAGAAGGCCACGCACGCAGCCGCGGGCGAGGATTACTACGATAAGCTCGGCGTCACGAAGATGATCAACGCCGCCGGAACTTACACGGCAATGACGGCCTCCATCATGCCGCCCTCCGTACAGGCAGCGGTTGCTGCCGCGGCGAAACACCCTGTCCATCTGGTGGAGTTGCAGAAGAACGCGGGCGAATATCTCGCCCAAAAGCTGAAGTGCGAAGCGGCCATGGTAACGGCGGGCGCATCTTCCGGGTTGACGCTTGGTGCGGCGGCCTGCGTGATGCTGGCGAACAATTGCAGCATTCTCGATATTCCAACCGAGATTCCGAAGATGAAGGATGAAGTGATCATCCAAAAAGGACATCGCTACGGTTACGACCAGGCCGTACGCTGCTGCGGAACCCGCTTCATCGAAGTCACCACCATGGATGATTACAAGGCGGCCTTCAACAGCAAGACCGTCGCCACCCTTTTCTTCAATGCCGCTGAAAAAGGCGAGATCGGCCGTGAGGATTGGATCAAGGTCGCGCACGAGCACAACATCCCCTGCATGAACGACGCAGCAGCCGACATGCCGCCCATCGCCAACCTCTGGAACTATACCGCGATGGGCTTCGACCTCGTCATTTTCTCGGGTGGCAAGGGGATTCGCGGCCCGCAGAATGCCGGGCTCCTGCTTGGCAGGAAGGATCTGATCGCCGCCGCGACCAAAAACAACAATCCCTTTGATGGCGTTGGACGCGGCATGAAGGTTGCCAAGGAACAGATCGTCGGCATGGTGGCGGCCGTTGACTGGCTTCTCACCCAAACGGACGAGGGGATGGACGCAGAGTTTCGCAAGCGGGCCGATCGCATCTCTGCCCAGCTCAAATCCATTCCAACATTGAAGGCGGAGATCATGACGCCGCCCTTGGCCAATCACGTTCCTCACCTGCTGCTCACATATGACCAGGAAAAGGTGAAGATCGCGCCGCGCGATGTCATGCAGGAACTGCGAAAGGGTACTCCAAGCATCGAACTAAATCCCTCCACCGGCAGCCGCCGGGGTGGTTCAGCAGGCTTGCCAGGCGGGGCGAACACCATCGTCGTGGGAGTTTGGATGCTCCAACCGGGTGAGGATCTCATCGTCGCCAGGCGCCTCCACGAAGTGTTGAGTAAAGCCGCAAAGGCCTGAAGCCGCGCCCGTTCAATGAAGAGAGCTTTCCTCCTGTGGGCGGCAGCGTCTTGTATACTGACCGCCCAAACTCACTACGATCTGCTGCTGAAAGGCGGCCACGTCATCGATCCCAAGAATAGGATTAGCGCCGTCCGCGATGTCGCCATCGCCGGTGGAAAAGTCGCCGCCGTTGCCGCCGGCATCGATGCTTCTCTGGCAACGAAAACCGTAGACGCATCTGGCTTGTATGTAACCCCCGGCCTGGTGGATATTCACACTCACCTTTACACCTATACCGGAAACCACGGCTCCATGGCGGATGATCACGCCATAGTTCCCGATAGCTTTGCCCCGCGCGAGGGCGTCACCACCATGGTGGACGCCGGCAGTTCTGGGTGGCGGAATTTTGACGATTTCAAGACGCGGATTATCGACCACTCCCGAACGCGCGTGCTCGGCTTCCTGAACATTGTTGGCCATGGCCTGCGCGGCGGAAAGTATGAACAGGATCTCAACGACATGGATGGCAAGGTCACCGGCGAATTCGCCCTGAAATACAAGAGCCTCATCGTCGGCATCAAAAGCGCCCACTTCGCCGGTCCGGATTGGAAGCCTTATGAGCAGGCCGTAATCGCCGGGAATATTGCCAATGTTCCTGTCATGATCGACTACGGATCCAATCGGCCCGAACGTCCCATCAGCGCTCTGTTCGCTAAGGTTTTGCGGCCCGGAGATATCTATACGCATATGTACTCGGGTCTTCGCGGGGAACAGGCCGGAAATGGCGGTCCAAGTCAGGCGATGCTCGATGGACGAAAGCACGGCATCATTTTTGACGTGGGCCACGGGAGTGGCAGCTTTCTGTGGCGGGTTGCAGTGCCGCTGATGAATGCCGGCTTCGCCCCCGATTCGATTTCCACGGACATGCACACGGCCAGCATGAACACTTCCATGAAGGATTACTTGAACGTGATGGATAAGTTTCTGGCCATGGGCATCGATCTGGATTCACTGATTCTCCGCTCCACCTGGAACCCGGCGCGGGAGATCAAGCATGAAGAGTTGGGAAACCTGAGCGTCGGTGCTGTGGCGGATGTTGCCGTGCTGCGCATGGAGACGGGCCAGTTCGGTTTCGTCGATATGAACGGCGCGCGCATGGACGGCGGCAAGAAGCTTGTTTGCGAGTTGACCGTGCGCGCCGGGCGTGTGATCTACGATCTGAACGGCATTACACGAGAGCGCTGGGATAAGCTGCCCCCCCGCTACAAGCGCCAGGGAGATGCAACTTGGGATGGGTATCTCGGCGGGCGTCCGCAACATTAAGTCGATCCGATTTACCGGCGAGGGTTTATAATTTGCGGGTATATGAAGTTCCCGGTTCTGCTGGCGATCTTTCTTCAGGTGGGGCAGGCCGCTGAGACCCTGAAGGATTTCCGTCCTTCTCCCGAGAAATCCGCATACGGGATCACGAGCGAGATAGAATTCTCGACGCCGTTAATGGAATTGGAGCCGGGCGCGCTCGCACACCACATCCCGGTCTCGATGAAGAACATGCATTTTGCGGAGCCTGTCTGGGTCATCGGATACAAGACAAGCATCGTTGGCGCCAAAGGCCAGCCGCCGCGCGAAAATTTTCTTTGCCACACGTTTCTTGCCGATCAGCACGTCGATCAGCATCCGGAAGATGAACTGAAGGGAATTTACTCCGATGCCTTCACACCAGAGGTGCGCCTGCCTGGTGGTTTCGGCGTGCACTTCTCACCGAACGAATCCCTGCATTGGATGCCCATGTTCAACAATCGCGGCGATCAGCCGGTCCTGGTGGCGATGAAGGTAGCCATCACTCTGATCCGCGAAAAGGATCTGAAGAAGCCGCTTCAACCGCTCTATGCCAGCTTGCGTAGCGTCCAGGTGCCGCATTTGTTTTTCGTTCCTCCAGGCCACGACGAACGCACAG
>JBDUEM010000006.1:0-70801 GCA_040002435.1 Bryobacteraceae bacterium | reverse complement strand
CTTCCAATCCGGTGCGAGAGTTTCAGCTATCCCATGAAAATCTCGTGCCACAATCCGTACTTGATTAGAAGGAGCAGCCCATCCCCAATTTGGAAGAAAGAGGGTTTGATCGGATGGCAGTGTTCAGAGTCAAGTCCCCTTGGACACAAAAGCAAGCCGATCCGTAGATCGAAACTCACTCGATAGGGCCAAATCCCAAACTGGCACGTTTCCATTTCTCGGCATTTTGTCTCTTCGTCCAAAGCCGCAAGAAATAAGGCAATACAAGAACAATTGCTGAGATGAGCAAACAAAGCCCCGCAGCCCGGTCTTCATCTCCGAAGACTTTCGTTAGTTCGTCTTGAAAGTTAGCCCATATGATGATGGGAGCAATGAGCGAGGTAAACCACCCGTAGATCCATAAGGCTTGCTTGCGATGCACAGCGGTCGTTTCTTGAACGTAGTAGCCGCTCTGGTCGAAAATGGCGTATGGACTTGTCCGGTTGTAAGAAATTCGTTTGCTACAAATAGGGACCAGTGGCACCCAGCCTATGACGAACCATTCGGTCGTCATGAATGATCCATCAGGCCAGTAGTCACGTTCACCGTACACCATAGTCCCAATTCCGTGAAAGATGAATGCCATGGCGGCTGTTTGGGCGATGATAGCACGAGCGCTAACCGTTGCAGCCGCCGACTGATCCGTGACCTCCTGCCGGATTCATCCGCTCCTTGCACCGGGCGTTGCGCCATCTAAATAATTACTTCTAAAATCTCGTCAACGTCGATGGTCAGCAGTGCTCGGTGATAGGTGCCGGGCGATGAGTCGCGGCCTCCCATTCCGGTGATATGTTGGTGCCTCCACATATGACTGACTCCAATGTTCGTTGGATCGATCTCTTCATGAGAGTGGGTGGGAAGTGCACCCAGATCCAAGCGCATCCTCAAAATCGATCTTGACGACATTTCAGAAACCAACTCGTTGAACCGCGCTACGCCAGATGAATGGCATCGAAGGTAAATTCAAAGACGGCACGACCCAAGTGTACAAAGGTGCGGAACTGTCAAGCCTGAGCCATCTTGAACCTGCCGAGCGCCGGAACGGATTTGATATTGTAGATTCTTGATACCCTCACGCTTGCGATCTGGTGCACGCGACAGAATGGCTGCTCTGTACCCGGCATTGACAGTGTAGGCGCACGTCGCTTTGGTGTCAGGCACAGGAAGTTGGCCAGTGTATTGTAGTTCCGATTGAATGAAAGTTATCCAGGTTGTTCTCATGACCGCAAGCGTACCCTGCGGCTTTGCTGCAATGGGATGTTGGGTCCTCTTGCAACTCGGAGGTGTTACGAGCAACGAAGGGCCAACCACTGCGCTGATCATGTACGGCTCTGCTGCACTCTTCGGCATCACTGTCGCCATTGCTGCCTTCCTTCAAAATCCGAGGAAAGGTGTAAATGCTATTGCTTTGAGGTCGATGTACTTGTCAGGGGTCTGTGGACTTCCGGTGTTGCTGTCTTACGCGGTCGTCTCTAGGGGGGCGGTGTTCCAGATGGCCGAGTACGATTGCCTGCTTATTTTATTCGGCTGCTTTGCTGTATTCCTCAGACGTAAAGGTCTAACGGCATGAACAGGCGGCGGGTCGAATTTGCCGTTCCAGCCATCCCAAACGGGGCATCTAAAGTCACTGTTACGGACTAATGATCCGAGCCAAGATCAAGACCGTCGAGATCACTGAAGTTCTTGACCTCGATCCTGCCAAGTTCAATCCGGACGACCTCCAGGACTTCCGATGCACATTCGGCTTGAAGATTGGCCCCGCCAACGATGACGGCGAGGAACTGTTCTACTTAAGCGTTTGCAGCCCTAAGTGGCTGGCCAGAGCATGTGAAAAAGACGGTTTCGTGTGGGGCCGTCATCATCTGGTTGTGCCGGAATACAATCTGAGCGCGATCATGGAAATCATCACAAAGTTGGTCGAGGTTTGTTCAGGCGGTTCTTGGCAGGAAGTGACAGCGAAACTGGGCGGGGTTGCGGCCTGGGAGTTCGAGGATTATCAGTCATAACAAGGTTGAGGTTGGACAACTCACTTTTTACGGGAGGAATATCCGGGCCCATTCAAAAAGGCTCATCGAGTCTTGAAAGGCAATAGGTTGAACTACACTAAGCTATGCCTGATCCCTTCACCGACGTTCCAGGCTATTCCGAGCCTGTCGTTTTCTGTGGTGACGTTCCGAGCTTTCACGATTCAGAAATTGTCAGCCTCCATCTGAATCGAGAGGGAATTTCTCAACTCGTCATTCGAATGTTCGGCCACCGTCGTGCAAATGCGACAGATCACGTTCAACAGCCCTTCGTGCCGCTGGACGGTACGGTTGTGCCGTTTTCACTTGAAGACGTAGAGGATCTTGAATTGGATGGCTTCGGTATTCAGAACGTCATCTCCGCGCTCTCGCTAGAAAGAGCGGAGCGGGGTTTCCAATTGAAGATGTGGCCATGCTACGGAATCTCTGGCTGGCTCCAGGCGGGCAAAGTACGGATTGAATTCGCGCCAGCACGGGTAGATCGAATTTAGGAGTAGAAAGCTTATGCGGAAATTATCGGAGCAGGCGGTGTCTACTTGATGGTGTGGAATTTCAAACTGTCAGCCGAGATGTAGGGACGGAGCGCAAAGAATATCACCACGGACCGCCACCGGGGAATCCACCTCGTATGGCTCTCCTAACAATTCGCTTTAAGCAACCTCGTCACTGTGACGAATCTGCCTTCCCATGCGGGAAATTTGATCATTGACGATTTTCAAATCAAATTCGTCAGGATGGTACCGGTCGCCCGTCCAAGATCTAAATTCCTCGTAACTCTTCCTTGGATCGGGGTCAAATATGGCTTCCATGAGTTCGTCGTAACCGTTCACTCCACCAACATCCTCCGGTGGACATCGACGTTCACCACCGATGCAAGTCGGCATCGCTGAAGTCTCATCCGTTAGAAGAATCTTACTCAACATCACTCGATGTCGCCAATTATCGCCGAAATCGTACAGGTAGATCACTGAGTCACCCACTGTCTTGAGTACTGCCCCAACAGAGACTTTGGTCTCATCGAAATTATCCAACTTGGGGTCGTCCTGCGATTTACCATCGTCTTCAAACTCGTGAGAATGGCTGTCGGTCCACCCCACAGCGATTTGAATTACATCGTGGAGGGAGCGGAGCAGAATCGTGGACGGAACCTGGATCCTCCGCCAGATCGGTGGCTCAATGCCGATGAGCGTTACCTTGAGTTGGTAGATGGGCGGCGGTGTCTTTGGTGATGGCATGGAAAGATTGTGCATCGCACTCTGAACCGCAAATGCATCAGAGCGCTTAAAAGGCAATGCTTCCACAAGCGACAGCTACTGTCGGCTACTGCCCGCTCCATTCGATGGGAGCATTGCTTCAAACCGCTCATCACTTGCCTCCGCGCCCAAAATGACCATCGCCCAAATCGATTGCAATTAGCATGAGCGATTGGAATGGACTGGTGCGGATGATAGGACTTGAACCTACACTCCCTTTCGAGAACTGGAACCTAAATCCAGCGCGTCTGCCAGTTTCGCCACATCCGCACGGATGAGGAAGACTTCCATCATGATAACATCCCGTCCCCTACCAAACCGCCGCCCCACGAGCCTTCGCAATGGGCGCAATATCCTTCAGCCGCAACCCCGCGCGCCCGCAGGGGCACAGCGCGCGCTCGGGCCGCACGGTGCAGCCGCTGGCGATCCGCAGCACCGTGTACGTCACAGCCTCCAGCGGCGTATACACCAATTCGCCCGATCTCAATTCAATGATGTTCTGGTCCTCGCGGACGTGCAATCCGTCGTGCGCCTCGCATTCTTCAGCCACCAACTCGTTGCCCAAACCGAGCAGCTGCTCGAAGACCGGAACGCGGAACGACTTCCAAAACAACTCGCGGTCCGCGGCGGTTAGCGTCCCGTGCAGCACGCCGGTGAATACAATCACGGGATAGCGCTGCGGCCCAGCCATGGGCGCCATTGATCGCAGTACATTCACCGGGGCTGCCAGCGTATCCGCATTCATGCCCGCGGTGCCGGCCCCATTCAAATCGAAAACGTTTCGAAATGAGGCGCTGCGCCGGAAGCCTGGCAGCAGCATGAGAATCTTAGGAGCCGGCTGCAACGGATAGCGGAACTCGGGCTGTGGTGCCCGGCCGCCTCTTGGATTGCGGAACGCCTCCCGATTGTCGTCGAAGTGGCGGTGTTCGACGTGGGGCAGCAGGTCCAGACAGCGGCTGAGCGGCGTGGCAATTGCCTCCAGCCAAGGCCCGTAGAACTCGGTCCGTTGTGCGGCCTCCAGCAGGGTCCGGAGTCCAGTTTCCTGCTGACTGGTCAAGTTCAGTTGCATGTGCCGCGCTAGGAAGAAAGTGTTCCGGGCAGCCGTTTATTCTCAGCGCGTCAAGCCTTAGTACTCCCGCGCCATTCTTTCCAGTCGCGCGTACTTTGCTGCAGCATGTTCCCGGCGGCCTCGTGCAGCCATCCGGCGCCTCGCTTTTTCAAATCGCGAAGGATCCTGGTTTGCGCGCCGCGTGTCCCCAGATGAATATTTCCCACCTCGAAGCCCATGCTATACAGAAGCTGCCTCTCATCGCGGAGTTTGGGGAGCGTCGCCAGCTCCACGCGGCAGCAATGCGGCGAGAGCCTGCGGACAATCCACTTGCCTTTCACCTGTAAAAAGGGATCTTCCGCCCGCACCGGCTGCCGCAGCAGAGGCTTGTATAGAATCCTGCCGGACCCGCCGCCGGCGGCCCACACGCAGGCGGAAGGCGCCAGCGCCTTCACTTCCCGAGCCATCTTTCCGCCCTCATGGACCACCACCGCCGCGAAGCGCTGGCGCCCGAGACTGCCCAGACCGGCAATTCGGTGCACCCACCGGTATGTCCGCGCCGGGCCCGGCAGCAGCCGCTCAACCGACTTTCGCGCACTGCCGGGGATATGGCCGCGGAGGGTTGCCAGCGCGTCGAACCTCTGCCAGAAGTGAACCGGGTCGCGCAGTTCGCCGGTCACAATGTTCCGAAGCCAAAGGTGATCCTCTTCCAGCACGAATGGGCGGCCGCCCGTTTGGATCGCACTCGTGTAGCCTTCAAGGATCGCCCGGCAGGCGTCCCCGGCATGGATGGACAGTTTCGAAGCTCGAATGGCGATGTGGGCGCTGGCCGCCAGCCGCGTCAGATCCAGCGTATAGGGCAGCTCATAGGCTTCGTCGAAATCGTTGACACCCCAGATCAGGCGACCCTCGGCATCCCGCCAGGTGCCAAAATTTTCGACATGTACGTCGCCGATCGCGAGCACATGCGTTGCTTCATTTTCCCCGGCGCAGACCTGCGGCCAGCATTGCATCCAGCGGTAGAACGTGGCTCGAAGGAACGAAAAAGCATCCTTCGCCATCGCTTTGTGTTTGTGCTTTAGATCGGTCTCAATGATGGTGAGCTGCTTTCGCAGCCACTCTTCATAGTGGTCAGTCGCTTGCCGAATGTCCATGCCCGCGCCTTTCCGGTCACGCGCTCAACAGCCGCTCCAGGTTGCCGCCCAGAATCAAACGCGCTTCGGCCTCTTCCATTCCCAGCCCCGCCAGTATACCCGCCTGTGTCTCGAATATCTGCGCATGCCATCCGCGCGGGAAAAACGACGAGTCCGTGCCGAACAGCAGCCGTTTCGCTCCAACCACATCCAACGCCTTGCGGAAGACGGCGGAAAGGTCCAGCGGCTCCGGCAAGTATTTCAACCAGTTGTTGCTGCTCGATGTGTCCAGATAGACGTTGGGGCACAAATCGCAAATCATCAGCGCTTCCCGCAAATAACCGGCTCCAAAGTGGGGAATCACGAAAGGGAGGCTCGCATGTTGCAGCGCCACCGTGTGAAGATCCACCGGGTTCGAATACCGCATGTCGAAATGCGAAGGCAGGCCCAGCTTCCTGCGCACACCCACGCTCAAGACGCCGCAATGCACAAACGCGATTCGCCCGGGTTTGGATGCCGCGACTTCCAGCAGGCGAGCCACGCGCTCGTCGGTCATCGAGAAGCGGTGCATGGCCGGAAAAAAGCAGATTGCGTGCAGACCGTCTTCAAAGGCGCGCGTCGCCCGTTCCAGCGCGTCCGGCGCACCCGGATTGCACATGAAGTAGCCATAGAAACGCTCCGGATAGCGGCGCACCGCATCGATTACGGACGCCTCGTCATTCGGTACGCTGGCGATGATGGCTGCCTTGCGAACGCCGTGACCGTCCAGTTCCTGGATCCACCGGGCAGCCAAATCCTCCGGAGCATCCCAACCGAGCGCAGCGGGAATGTCAACGCCCGGCTTCTGCATGGCCAGCGCGGCGAAAAAAGTTTTCGAGAAGTAGTGAACGTGGGCGTCCGCAACCGGGATTTCGCCCCAGGGCGTTTTCACGGCCTTTTCACGCGGGCTGCTCAGGACCTTCCGGCGACGGGAACCTGGTGAGGCCTGCCGACAGTGCCAGCTGCGTCAGCCCAGCTACGTTGTTCACGCCCAGCTTCTTCATCATCGTCTTCCGGTAGCTGCGAACCGTCTGTAATCCCAGGTCCAGCATGACGGCGATTTCTTTGCTCGTCTTTCCCTCGGCCACCAGCCGCAATACCTGCAGCTCGCGTGGTGAAAGACCTTCCAGCGCGGAGGGCAACTGCTTCGACTCGAGATCGCCGCGCTGGATGCGGTGCAGCAGCCTGTCCGATACCTGCGGGCTGAGGTAAGATCCGCCCTTCGATACGGTTCGCAGCGCCTCTAACAAATCGTTGTCCGAAGCCTTCTTCAGCACGAACGCGCGAGCCCCGGAACGGATGGCACTCACCACGGAGTGCTCATCGTCATACATCGACAGAATGATGATCTTCGTGTCCGGACAGTGCCGCAAAATCTCGGTGGTGGCTTCAATGCCGTTCAGTCCGGGGAGCCCGATGTCCATCAAAATCATCGACGGCTTCAACCGCTTGCACATCTGGACCGCGTCGGCGCCCGATTCCGATTCCCCCACAACGTGAAACTCCTCGCTGTGTTTCAGAATGGCTTTGATGCCATCGCGCATAATCTTGTGGTCGTCCACTAGCAGAACTTCGTAACGCATAGTTTCTTTCTATCCGCCTATGGCCGCCAGGTCACTTCGCCCCGTTGCGTGCGCGAGGCCTGGCCGTGGATTTCCTCTCGCTCTTCTGCCGTACCTTGGAAACCGGATATGCGCTCTTTACCAGCGTCCCTTTTCCCGGCTCACTCGAAATTGTAATCTCTATAGCGGCCTGCGCCGCATAATGCTCTATCAACAGTAATCCTAATCCACTGGAGTGCATCTTTGTTTCAATAATTGAAAAACCACATCCATTGTCCCGAATTTCGAACTCAACCGAATTCGGTTTCGATCGCACATGTAACTCTATGCTGGTTGCTCCCGAATGCTTCAAGGAGTTTTCCAAACTATGTTCTGCGATCTTATACCACGCGTTCCCCACTTCCAAAGGAACCCGGACGGTGGGGTCGAAAACGAATCGCAGTTTACCCTTGAACCGCGTGCGCGTGCGGCCAATCAGCCTGTCTAAAGCGTTCTGCAGACCCACCCTTTCCACAACCGCGGGGTTCAGGTCGTAGCTCAGCGCGCGTACCTGGGACATTGCCAGGTCGAGCATCTTCTGGATCTCTATGGTCCGCGGCCCCATTTCCGGCGCCTGCTTTTGGAAATCCAAACGCAGCACGTCCAGCTGCAATCCCACCGCGCTCAGGACTTGTCCAACCTCGTCGTGTAAGATACGGGAAACACGATCGGACTCCACCTCGCGGGCGTTGATTGTAGACACTAACATTCGTGTTAGGAGTTGCTGCGGATCGGTCATCGGCCCTAAAACAGCGAAAAATCCGTCTACTTGCGCGACACAGCTTTCCGGACGGCATCGGCTACGTCTTTGGCGCGTAAGCCATACTTGTCCAGCAGTTCATCCGGGGTAGCAGATTCGGCATACGTGTTCCGGACACCCACAAATTCCATGACGCAGGGCGTAGTTTCCGATACAACCTGGGCTACACGTACGCCCAGCCCGGCATCGAGCAGATGTTCTTCGCACACGACGATAGCGTGTGTCTCGGCCGCCGCCTTCGCGATGATCTCGCGATCCAGAGGCTTGATGGTATGTAAATCCACCACTCGTGCCGAGATACCTTCCGCTTCCAGAGTCTCAGCGGCGCGGATTGCCTCCGCCACCAGCAGCCCCGTAGCAAAAATCGTCGCATCACTGCCTTCCACAAGTTCAATGCCCTTCCCGATGGTGAATTCCTGTCCAGGGGAATAGATAACGGCGGCTTTGGACCGGCCGGCCCGGACGAATACCGGACCGACGTGCTCGGCGGCGGCATGAATCAGCGCAGTCATGGACACTTCGTCCGCGGGACATAGGACCGTAAAGCCGGGCAGGGAACAGGCGAGGCCCAAGTCCTCGATACTCATCTGGGACGGACCATCTTCTCCGATGGATATTCCGCTATGCGTTCCCACAACCTTTAAATTCACGTTGGGAAATGCGGCGGTCACCCGGAGCTGTTCAAATCCCTTGTTGATCACAAAGCAGGAAAAGCTGGAGACAAATGGAATCTTTCCGGCGGAAGCCAGACCCGACCCAATTCCCACCATGTTCATTTCCGCAATGCCGCATTCAATGAACCGGTCAGGAAATTCCTTCGCGAATCCAGCCGTATAAGTGGATTTAGAAAGGTCGGCATCACAAACGACGACGTCCTTATTTGCGCGGCCCAACTCGACAAGCGCCTTTCCAAATGCTTCCCGCGTGGCCATCCCCGCCTTCAGCTCGTACTTGGTTTTCGCCGCCATCTATCCAATCTCCTGCAAAGCTAACTCCATTTCCTTTTCGGTGGGAGCCACGCCGTGGTACTTGGGGTTGTTCTCCATAAAAGAGACGCCTTTGCCCTTGATTGTGTTCGCAACCAGGACCGTTGGCTTTCCCTTCACTTCCGCTGCTTCGGCGAACGCCGATTGCAGTGCCGCGATGTTGTGTCCATCCAGCTCAATTGCATGCCATCCGAACGCGCGCCACTTTTCCGCCAGCGGGGAGAGATCCAGAATGTCCTTCACAAATCCGTCCAGCTGAATCTTGTTATAGTCCACGATGCAGACCAGATTATCCACTTTGTGGAAGGGAGCAAGCATAGCCGCTTCCCAGATCTGGCCCTCCTGGACTTCGCCGTCACCGAGCACGACAAAGGTTCGCGACGGGCTTCCATTCAGTTTCGCCGCCAATGCCATTCCGATGCCGAGCGAAAGTCCCTCTCCCAAAGAACCGGTGGAGGCTTCCAGGGCGGGAATGAAGCGTACGTCCGGGTGGCCCTGATAGATCGAGCCTAGTTTGCGGAGCGTGTTGAGTTGATCCTTGGGAGTGTAACCCAGTTCGGCCAGAGCCGAGTAGAGAACAGGACAGGCATGACCCTTGGAGAGGATAAAACGGTCCCGGTCTGGCCATTTGGGATTGGCCGGATCGTGATTCATCACATCGAAAAACAGAGTCGTTACAATTTCTACAGCAGAGAGTGATCCGCCCGGATGTCCCGACTTCGCGGCCGTAATCATCGTGATGATGTCACGCCGGATCTGGCGGCAAATCTCCTGTAACTCCCCAATACCCCGAGTTTTCTCCATAGACTGACTTCAATGTAACACGCTGCGACAATGGAGGTTGTTAGTTTCGAGGCAAGCAAAGGAAATGCCGCGGAGGCTGGCGATTCTGGCCGGCAGCTTCAATCCGCCCACGCGTGCGCACCTGGCGCTGGCCCAAGCGGCTCTTGCATTTGCGGAGGAAGTCTTGTTTGTCCTGCCGAAGATCTTTCCGCACAAAGAATATGTCGGGGCGTCCTTTGACGAGCGCCTGCGAATGCTGGAAACTGCTGTGACCGTCAACCCGCAATGGTCCATTGGAGTTGCGGACCGCGGCCTTTTCATCGAGATCGCCGAAGAGACCAGGCCGCACTTTCCGCAGTCGGAGTTATGGTTCGTCTGCGGGCGCGATGCCGCCGAACGAATTGTTGCCTGGGATTACGGTCATCCCGAGGCATTTGCAAAGATGCTGGACACCTTCGGCTTACTGGTTGCCCGCAGGCAAGGCGAATACAGTCCTCCCGTCAACCTGGCGGAACGAATCAAGCCCCTTGCCTTCGAAAGCTACGACGAACACTCGTCCACCGGGGTCCGCGAGAAAATCAAAGCTGGGGAGGAATGGCGCTACCTGGTTCCGGAATTGATAGCAGACGAAGTACAGCGAATCTATCAGTAGGGAGGGCTACTCATGTAGACTGGCGTCCAAAAATGCCCGCAGCCGATGGCTTCTGCTGGGATGCCGCAGCTTCCGGAGCGCTTTTGCCTCAATCTGGCGGATCCGTTCGCGCGTCACCGCAAAATGCTGGCCGACTTCTTCCAGCGTGTGCTCGGATCCATCCTGCAAGCCGAAACGCATCTTGATGATCTTTTCCTCACGCGGACTCAGGGTCTTCAAAACCTCGGCCGTCTGCTCGCGAAGGTTCAAGTTGATCACCGCTTCTGAAGGCGACGTCACGCGGCGGTCGACAATGAAGTCTCCCAGGTGCGATTCTTCTTCCTCTCCAACCGGAGTCTCCAGCGATATCGGCTCCTGCGCGATGCGCATCACCTTTCGCACTTTGCCTACCGGAAGCTCCAGGCGCTTGGCCAGTTCTTCCGTGTTTGGTTCGCGACCTAATTCCTGCTGCATCTGCCGTTGCGCACGGACCAGCTTATTAATGGTCTCGATCATGTGCACTGGAATGCGAATGGTCCGCGCCTGGTCGGCGATGGCGCGCGTTATCGCCTGGCGCACCCACCAGGTGGCGTAAGTTGAAAACTTATATCCACGCTGGTAATCGAACTTGTCCACGGCCTTCATGAGACCGATGTTTCCTTCCTGGATCAGATCCAGAAACTGCAGGCCGCGGTTGGTATAACGCTTGGCGATGGAAACCACAAGGCGTAAATTGGCTTCGATCAACTGCTTCTTGGCGGTCTCCGATTCCAGTTCGCCGCGCTCGACGATCTGCAGCGTGCGCCGCAGTTCCGTAGATGTCGCGCCGCACTCTTCCTCCAACATCTGGATCCGCTGGCTGCTCTGTTTCAGCTCTTTCTTTAACTCACGCGGGCCGTTTCCATTGGGGGGTTCCTCAATGCGCCGCTGCGTGCGGGAAATCTCACCCTCGAGAGCCTTGAATTCATCCACGGACCGGCGGAGGCGGTTCGCAAGAGCCCGCCGCGCTGGCGAGCTGAAGGGAAGCTTCTGAATGGCGCCCGAAATCCGAATGGTGTTCCGAGCCAGGGCGTAGCGCAGGCCTCGATGCTGTTTCGGCTTTAACTGGCGTGAAATCGATTGCAGCTTTTGCCGGAATTGCAGCGACTTCTTATATAACTTCTCAATTTCCTCGATCGCGGCAATCAGATCCCCGGCCTGCGAATCCAGCGCCTCGTCGGTCATCAAGGGATCGGCCACCAGCAGAATATCCCGTACCAGCAGCGTGCCGTTACGGATCTCTTCGGCTAATTGGATAATTTCCCGGACGACCAATGCAGATCGCGAGAGGGCTTTATTCACGCCGCGCTGACCGCGCTCGATGCGCTTGGCTAATTCGATCTCGCCTTCGCGCGTGAGCAGCGGCACCGTGCCCATCTCGCGCAGGTACATCCGTACCGGGTCGTTCGTCTTATCAATGAAGTCCTGGACGAGTTCCAGATCCCCGAATTCTTCGCTCTCTTCGAGCTTCTTATCGAACTCGAGCTTCGGCTCTTCGAGGATTTCAACGCCCGCCGTATCGAAGTCGGCAAGCAGATCGTCGATCTCACGCCCCGCCGCCATCTCGTCCGGGAGAATCTCGTTCACTTCATCGTAAAGAACGAAACCCTTTTCTTTACCCGAATCCACGAGCTGTCTCAGACGGCCGAATTTGTCTTCGTTTGCCACTTGAAGCTTATTCCATCTCCCCTAAGGTGAAACGTCGCGAGATTCCAGTTCCCATAGTGTACAACATGCGTCAGATTCCCGGTTCAATGCGGCGGCCCAATTCCGTCATTTCCTGCATTAGTCGAAACGCTTCTTTCATATCCCCGTTACGTTCGGCTTGTTTCAAGCGCATCCGCAAAGCGCCCATGGCCGCCTTCCTCTCCTCTCCTTCCAGCATACGTAAATAAGAGTCAGCTTGCTCACGAGTGAAAACCTCTTCAGTATTATCGGCAAGAACGGTCTCCGCCAACAGGCTATTTAGTGCTTCATCTAAACGTCCTTCCAACTCGTGAAAAGTAAACTCCGGGCTGCTGTCGTGAAGCGCGAAAATTGCCGCCAGGATGCCACGGCAGGCGAAGTTCTCCAGGATAGGGGACGTTCGCAGCCGTGGTACCAGTACTTCCCGGACTTCGGTATCAGCCACGAGCGACCGAATCAGGATCCTTTCTGTCATGCTCAGTGCCGGGGCGGGGCGTGCGGCCTGCCTTGCCGGTCCTTTGATGGCTGTCTTCCGGAACTCATCCAGTACAAGCCCTCGATCGATTCCCAAATAGTCGGCCACTTCGCCCGCCACCATGGCGCGCTCCAGTTTATCGGAGATGCGCTCGATTGCCGGCAGCAGAAACTTCAGCCCGGCGATCCGGCCCTCCGACGTGCGCATGTCGAATTTCTTCCTCGCCCGTTCGGCAAGCCACAAAAAATAGCCCGACGCCATTTCGAGCTTTTCCAGATAGGTTTCTGCCCCGAACTTTTTGATGTATTCATCCGGATCCAGTCCACCGTCGAGCGCGAGCACCCGGACATGCATTCGTTCGTCCAGCAGCATTTGAATGGAGCGCTCCGTTGCGTTTGCACCTGCGGTATCGGGGTCGAAATTCACCACCATGTTCTCAGAATGGCGCCGGGCAGACCGTACTTGTCCCGACGTCAACGCCGTCCCGCAGCTGGCGATCACGTTACGCACGCCTGCCGAATAGACGCCGATGACGTCCATGTACCCTTCCACGAGGACAACTTTGTCCGCCTTGCGGATGGCATCCTTCGCCCGGTGCAGATTATAGAGGATCGTACTCTTCTTATAGATGGCCGTTTCCGGGGAATTCAGATACTTTGGCTCTTCTCCCGCGCCCAGAGCACGGCCCCCAAATCCGATTACTTTGCCGGATTCGTCGTGGATGGGAAACATCAGCCGGCCGCGGAAGCGGTCATAATAGCCGCCGCCCTCCCTGGTCCCAACGAGCCCCGAAACCTCGAGTTGATCAGCGGGGAATTGGCGGAGCTGTTTCACCATCTCCTGCCCGGACTTGTCCGACATTCCCAGCTCGAAATGTTCTATCGCAGCTGCTGAAAGCCCGCGTTTCTTCAAGTATGCGCGCGCCTCGCTTCCGCCCGAGCCTGTCAGATTTGTGCGAAATGCCTTCGCGGCAATCTCATGCATTTCGTAGAGAGCGTTCCGCAGCTTGCTTTCCGGGTTGTGATACTCCTGGCGCACCGGCATCGGAATCCCGTTGCTTTCTGCCAGATCCTTCAACGCTTCGGGAAACGTGAGGTGATTGAACTCCATCACGAACTTGATTACGTCGCCTTTGGCATCGCACCCGAAGCACTTGTAATACTGATGCTGCGAGCTCACCGAAAAGGAAGGAGTCTTCTCGGTGTGAAAGGGACACCGCCCAACGTAGCGATTCGGACCCGCCTTTCGCAGAGGGACGTATTCCCCTATCACCTTTACGATGTCAACGGAGGCTTTGAGCTGCTCGACAAATTCCATGGCGCGGAGTCAGTACCTATTATGAAGGGCAGACAAAATAAAAAGGGCCGGCGGTTGGTTCCGCCGGCCCTTCATTGTCCTCAGTGTTCCGCGATCAGTCGCCGAAGGTTCCGACTTCTTCGTTCTTCTCCGCAGCCGGCTTCGGCTTCGTCAGCATTCCCAGCGGCACAAAACCACCCTCTGCCGGGGCTTCTTTCAAAATATGCTGGCGGTAAAGCTTCGCCATCTCGGCATCTTTGGCGGACTGCTTCATCTTTTCATCGCGTGCCCGCACTTTTTCTTCCCGCGCGTTCTTCGCGATACCCACCGCATCCAGATCATGCTGCAGGCCGTGCGCAACGTCTTCCGCATTCAACTTCAACTTGTGAACGTTGGTATCGAGGTTGACGCTCTTGCCACCGGCGAAAATTTCATGACGGCCCTTTTCCGCATACCACTTGGTCAAGGTCGCCGTCATGTGCATCTTCTCGATAATGTTTCTCCAACCCACACCGGTGTTATAGGCGCAGAAGCTGATTTCGCCTTCCTGCGTGGCGTAAGGAATGATGCACTGCTCGGTGCGGCGGAAGTCGTAATTGAACAGATCCTGGAACCACATTCCGGCGATGAACAGGAAGTTCCAACGATCCCGGCGGCGCTGTTCAATGTCGGCCATGGTGCGGTCGCCCGTCACTTTGCCGTATTTCCGTCCGGTAGCGCCGAAGCACTTGTCGAATTTCATCAACAAGTCAGTCAGTTTGAAGTTCGAAGGAGCCTTAAACGGATCGTAGTTCCGGAGAAGCGCCAGTGAAACACCGATCACCGAAATCTTCTTACTGCGCGCGCCATCGTTGATCTGCGCTACATCCTTGGCAAGCTGATCGGCCTTCAGGAACGCGGTCACTGGAACCGCTTCCTTGGTTTCCTTGTCGATCATCAGCGCCATGCCGATGCCGCAATTTGGATGGCAGCCGCAGCTCAACTGTCCCCAGTCCGCGTTCGGTCCGTGCACCAGATCGGCCCAATCGGAGAACGTGCTCATGAAGGAGATGGGGAACCAGTCGCGAATCGGCTCGCCCAATCCGGTCTGATTCTTGATGTCATGCGCCATGTGCGACAACGTGTAGCGCTGTGCCGCGCGGCGGTCGTCCGTTACTTCTTCGTCACGGCCGGTAAAGGACACCGGCTGGAACGAGAGGAACGAGATGATCTTCGGATTGTCCAAAGCGAAGCGGACAATCGCGCCGACCTGCTCGTTATTGATGCCGTTCACAATCGTGGTCACCGGGACAATATCCACACCGGCGTTGTGCAGATTGTGGATGGCCTGCAGTTTCACATCAAACAGATTGCCCACCAGACGGTGTGAATTAGCAGCGTTGCCGATCCCATCGAACTGCAGGTAGGCATACCGCAAACCCGCGTCGGCGGCCTGCTTGCAGAAGTCCGTGCTCTTAGCAAATTCGATTCCGTTGGTGGCTGCCTGCACGCTCTGGTAGCCAACCTTCCGCGAATAGCGGACGGCATCGAGGAAGTAGGGCGAAAGCGTCGGCTCGCCGCCGGAAAACTGAACCGACATCTGGCGCCGCGGCTTGATGGTGATTGCGTTGTCCAGCAGGGTCTGGATATCTTCCCAGCTCAGTTCATGGACAAACCCGACCTGATTGGCGTCCATGAAACAGGGATCGCACATCATGTTGCAGCGGTTCGTCAAGTCCACGGTCAGAACCGAGCCCCGTCCGTGCTTCACCGTGCTGGTGCCGTGATTGTGCAGTTTCTCGTCGTTGTGCGCGCGGATGTCGCGGCCCGGAAATACTTCTTCCAGATGCTTGAAGAACGCGGTATCGATGGCCATCACGTCTTCAAAGTGGCCGTGTATCTCGCAGTCCTTCACCATCAGGATCTTGCCGTCGCGCTCGATGATCTGCGCTTTGATCTCGCCGACCTTCTCGTTCTTGAGAATTTCGTGCGGAATCTTGCCGTCCACGATCTGCTGCCGGATCTCAGGCACGCAGCGCGGGCAAAGAGAATCGGTGGTGCGCGGCCAGCCCAGTGGCGGCTTCTCTTTCTGGTAAGACTTCAATAGTGGTTTGTCAGACCACTTCGGCGTGAACGAAGGATTCTGTTTGTAACGATTAGCCTTCTCAAATACCGCCCAGGCCGCGCCCGCTACCATGGTGACTGCCTTTTCCGCGTACTTTATCGGCTTATGCATAATTGTTAATGAGTCTCCTTTCGTTATTGCCTTCAGTAGTATATATTCCGCCGGACCGGGGTTGCTACTTCAATAGGTCAAACTGCTTCAATTGTTGGTTGTATGGCGGAATCAAAGGTTGAACGGCGCGGCGGTGGAAACTGAGATAATGCGATGATAGGAGTCGACTTAGCTGCAAGTGACTGCTGATCGGGTAAAACAATTGGCGTCAGAGTGCGGCTTTGAGTTGGCCGGAGTAACGCCAGCTTTGCCGGTCGCGGACGCAGATCGTTACAACCACTGGATTTCGGCGGGCTTCGCCGGCGAAATGCGATATCTGACGGACCACCGCGCAGCCGTTCGCCAAGACCCGCTCCATCTGCTACCTTCCGCGAAATCAATCATTTGCGTGGGGAAGCTTTACAACGAAACGAACCCAAAACCGGCCGATCCCTACACCGGCTGGATTTCCCGCTATGCGTGGGGTAAGGACTATCACGAGATCCTGCGCGCAGGGCTGGTGCGGCTATGCGGCAGGCTTTCAGAGGCTGCCGGCGATCACGAGTCTCGAATTTGCGTGGACACCGCTCCTCTGCTCGAGAGATCGTATGCGAGGCTGAGCGGTTTGGGCTGGATCGGTAAAAACACCTGTCTCATCAATCAACAACAGGGGTCCTGGTTCTTTCTAGGGGAATTGCTCACGTCACTCGAAATCACCCCGGATGAGCCCCCGCCGGACCGTTGTGGTACCTGCACCAGGTGCATCGATGCCTGCCCGACGGACGCGATCGTTCCTTTGGGAAGCGGCTTTACACTCGACGCGCGCCGCTGCATCTCGTACTTCACCATCGAACTCCGCAGCGCAATTCCGGAGGAAATGCGGCCCGCGATGGGGAACCACTTGTTCGGATGCGACATCTGTCAGGATGTCTGCCCCTGGAACAGCAAGGCGCCGGCTACGGAGGACCCAGCCTTTTACCCGGATCAATACGCCCCCGATCTCATGCAACTGTCGGAGTTGAGCGAAAGCGAGTTTCGCGACCGCTTCCGCGAAAGTCCTATCCGTCGTGCAAAATACGGTGGTTTTCTGCGAAATGTTGCCATCGCAATGGGAAACGCCGGCGCAGAGAGATATAGGGAGCCTCTTCAGCGGCTGTCTGAATCGACGGATCAACAAGTGGCCGAACACGCCCGCTGGGCCCTTTCGCGCTTGCGATACTAGCCCGCTAAACCCTTCGCTCTCCGCCAAACAATGCGGCAGTTGTAGTTGACGCCGCCTGCCTGGCATGGTCTAGAAGACCGTAAGTGCCTTAGTTATAGTTATATATCTAGGCGACATTGCCGGATCCCTCCATCAGTTGCAATCGAGTTGCAAATTTAACTTGACACCGACCCTAAGCTTTTCTAATCTAGACCAAAGGCGCGTCGCGGGGGAGAGGTGGAATGACATTTCGCAAAATTCTCTTCTGGATGCATCTGCCGGCCGGGTTATTAGCCGGCGCCATCATCATGATCATGTGTTGCACCGGCGTGTTGCTCACCTACGAGCGGCAGGTGGTGGCGTGGGCGGACCGCGGCTACCGGGTCGATCCGCCAACCAGCGGGGCTGTACGTTTGCCGCTGGAAAATCTCGAAATCCACCTTCGATATTCCGGACAGCGCCTTCCCACTACCTTGACGATCCGGTCTGATCGTACGGCCCCCATGGAAGCCAGCTTCGGCCGAGAGAAAACCGCCTATCTCAATCCCTACACTGGCGACGTTCTTGGCGAGGGGTCGAAGGGCACAAAAGCCTTTTTCCGCTGGGTTACCGACTGGCATCGCTGGCTGGCCGCGAATGGTCCGGGCCGCTCTACGGGACGCGCCATAACCGGGGCCTCGAACCTGCTCTTCCTCTTTCTTGTGATGAGTGGTCTTTATCTCTGGCTGCCTCGCCGCTGGTCCGTCCAACATCTCAAGCCCATTCTGTTTTTCCGCCGCGGTCTCTCGGGCCGGCCCCTGAATTTCAACTGGCACAACGTCTTCGGCGTTTGGGCCTGCGTTCCCCTGTTTTTCATTGTGATCACGGGCGTCATCATGTCTTATCCGTGGGCTAACAATCTGCTGTACCGTGTGACGGGAAACCAGCCACCACAACAAGTGGGGCGCGGGCCGGGGGAAGGCGACGGCCGGCGGGAACGCGGCGAATCATCCGAAGCTCAAACCTTTGCCGGGTTGGATAATCTGCTGCGCGTTGCGGAACAACGAATGCCTGGCTGGCAGAGCATCATCCTCAGGATCCCCGATTCCGATCAGGCTCCCGTCGTGTTCTCCATCGACGCCGGAAGCGGCGGACAACCGCACAAACGAGGCGAACTCACACTCAATCGACGCACAGCGCAAGTGGTTCGCTGGGAGACCTTTGCATCCTTCAATCTGGGCAGGCGGCTGCGCACCTTGGGCCGCTTTGTGCACACCGGCGAAGCGTTCGGTCTCATCGGCCAGACGGTGGCAGGACTGGCGTCTGCCGCAGGGGCCTTGCTTGTTTGGACTGGCTCTGCCCTCTCGTTAAACCGTCTTCGCGCGTGGCGCACACGCCGGAAAACGGGATTATCCGTCGTAGGCGCAGTCCAGATACCGTCGATTCAATAGAAGAGCGGTTCGCGAGCAGTTGTCCCAAATCTCGATCTGGAGAGAATCTACTTAGTCTTAGTTTATAGTTTGTTATAGGTAAAATGTCGGCCATTCGCATTCCAGTTGCAAATGAGTTGCTGATTTAACTTGACATCTAGAACCAATGTTTCTAATCTAGACCAAAGCGGTCCTATATCAAAAATGAACCCCAAAAGCTTCCCATTCACAGTCAGCCGCCATCTGTCGGTCGCGTTATTCTTTTTGAGCCCATTGCTCGCCCAAGCGCCATTTCAAGGCAGGGTCCTTGACCGCAGCGAGTCGCCCATCGCGGCGGCGAAGGTTCACGTCGTCCAGGCAGGCAAAGCCACCGGTTTCTCCGCCACTTCGGATCCGAACGGAGAATTCTCGATCCCGCTGGAACCCGGCGTTTACACCGTCCAGGTGTCCAAAGAAGGGTTCCTGGAAGATTCGCGGAGCGTCACCCTGCCCAAAGACGGCATCACAGACATCACCCTGCAGGTCGCGCCGGTCAGCGGTTCGGTCACCATTACCGAAAGTCCAAGCTACGTCACCGAAGCCACAAGCTCGGCCACCAAGACCCTGATGCCGCTGCGGGATGTTCCGCAATCCGTCACCATCGTGTCGCAACAACAGATCAAGGACCAGATGATGATGAGCATCGGCGATGTTGTTCGCTACATCCCGGGTATCACGGCGCATCAGGGCGAGAACAACCGGGACCAGTTGGTGATCCGCGGCAACAGCACTTCAGCCGACTTCTTCGTCAACGGTGTCCGTGATGACGTGCAGTATTATCGCGACCTGTACAACCTGGAACGCGTGGAAGCGCTCAAGGGACCGAACGCAAT
This sequence comes from Bryobacteraceae bacterium, assembly GCA_040002435.1. Lineage (GTDB taxonomy): Bacteria > Acidobacteriota > Terriglobia > Bryobacterales > Bryobacteraceae > JANXXV01. The sequence continues at coordinate 51,332 of JBDUEM010000006.1, read as the reverse complement.
GATCTTCGGCCGCGGCGGCGCCGGCGGTGTCATCAACCGCGTGACCAAGGCAGCCGAGTTCACTCCGATTCATGAGGTCAGTTTGCAAGGCGGCTCGTTCGGAAACAAACGCTTCGCCGCCGACCTGGATCAGCCCTTCCATGAGAAGGCCGCCTTCCGCATGAACGGAATGTACGAGAACTCAGACAGCTTCCGGAAATATGTGAACCTGCAGCGCTACGGCATCAGTCCAACGCTAACCCTGAAGACGGGCGAAGAGACAAAGATCACCCTCAACTACGAACACTTCCGCGACTACCGCACGGCGGACCGTGGCATCTCCTCATTCCAGGGAAGGCCGCTCGACATCGACCCCTCTACCTTCTTCGGAAATCCGAACGACAGCCAGGTGAAAGCCCGTGTCAATCTGGGTGGCGCAACCATCGAACATCAGGCTGGCGGATTGAATATCCGCAACCGCACGCAGTTCGGCGAATACGACCGCTACTACCGCAACTATGTGCCGGGTGTGGTCACCGCGGATCAGAGCCAGGTGAACATTTCCTCCTACAGCAACGACACCAGGCGCCTGAACATGTTCAACCAGACAGACCTGACGTACACCGTGTTCACCGGACCGATCCGCCACACGCTGCTCGGCGGGGCAGAAGCGGGCCGCCAGCTTACAGACAACTTCCGGAACACCGGCTATTTTGCAAACAACGCCACTACTGTGCTGGTTCCTTTAAGCAGTCCCGATGGGGTGCCCGCAGCCGTATTCCGCCAGAGCGCGACGGACGCCGACAACCATCTGCGCACCAATCTGGGAGCCACCTATGTGCAGGACCAGGTCCAACTGTCGCGTTACGTGCAGTTGGTCGCGGGCATTCGCTTCGACCATTTCGATCTGCAGTACCTCAACAATCGCACCAGCGACCGGCTGCGGCGAATTGACAACTTGCTCTCTCCGCGAGCTGGTATCGTTTTCAAACCCTTTGCCCCCGTTTCCATTTACGGCAGCTACAGCGTTTCCTATCTGCCCAGCTCCGGTGATCAATTCTCGTCGCTCACCACCATCACGCAGCAGGTGAAGCCGGAGAAGTTCAACAACTACGAGATGGGCGTCAAATGGGATCTTTTAAGAGGGTTGTCGTTAACTACGGCGGTCTACCGGTTGGATCGCACCAATACCCGCTCCACCGATCCGAACGATCCCACGCGCATTGTCCAAACCGGCAGCCAACGCACCAACGGCGTCGAAATCGGAGCGACAGGCAGCGTGACCAGGAAGTGGCGGATTGCCGGGGGATATTCGTATCAGGACGCCTTCGTCACCAGCGCAACCGCTGCCGCGCGGGCCGGCGCGCAGGTGGCGCAAGTGCCGCACAACACCTTTTCGCTGTGGAACAACTACCAGATTCTGCCCAGACTGGGCGCGGGCCTCGGCATTCTCAATCGAGCCGATATGTTTGCAACGATAGACAACAGCGTCATCTTGCCCAGCTATACGCGCGCCGATGCCGCTGTCTTCTTCTCCTTAACGGAAAGGATCCGGCTGCAGGCCAATGTAGAGAATCTCTTCGACCAGAGGTATATCCTCAACGCAGACAGCAACACCAACATCTCTCCCGGCTCACCGCGAGCCGTGCGCGTCGGTCTGATTGCACGGTTTTAACCGGCGCTTCACTTCACCCGCCGGGCGGTAACAAAGGCCTTGGACCAATGCGGGTCAGACAACTTACAAATCTGCACCACCGGTTTCAGATGCCGGGTGGCATTGATGAACTCGCCATTGCCCAGGTACATTCCGGTGTGGTTGATTTTCTTATCGGGTGATCCGAAATACAACAGGTCACCCGCGCGCAGTTCTACGCGCCCCACCGTGGTGCTGCCGGTCCAGGTGGCCTGTGCGCCGGCATCGCGCGGCATGTTGACGCCGCGCTGCCGTTCCAGCATCTGCACGAATCCCGAACAATCGAAGCCGAATGTGGAAGTGCCGCCCCAGAGGTAAGGAAGACCCAGGAACTGCTTACTCAGCTCCACCACGGCCCTCACGGTCAACTTTTCCGGATTCAACGTGACGTCTCCTTCCAACATCCACGCCGTCTTTCCGTCGGGCAAAATCAGTTGCAGCCACTTCTCGCCCTCCACTTCGGAATCGCCTGAGACGTCCAGGCGGGTCTCAAAAGGCACAGTGATCAGGGGTTGATGCTTCGTCACGCTGGCTTCACGGTACAGGCTGGCGAACAGGCTGGTCACTTTTGCGGTCTTTTTGCCTTCGCCATATCGATTGTTGGCTCGCGTGACAAGGGCCTTGTGGATCCATCCCGAGTACTCGTCCGGCGTGCGCACCTTGGACCAGTTGTTGCTGTTCTCCATCACCTCCAGGTTGGTTCCGTAAATAGCCTGCGTCACTACTTCGGAATCGGCATTAGGCGCCGCGTGCAGGTTTGCGGCGGGACGCAAAACCACGAAATTCGCCGCGAAGACAGCGTCGGGCGAGAGAAACAGGGCCGCTGAAAGGAATGCCGTAGCTGGAAAAATTCTCATTAGTGGAAAACCTTGCTATCCTGAATATCTCACAGCAATATTGGACCGGTGACTCCTTCCAAGTTTGAAGAACCCCGGATTATAGAGTCTCATGCCAGATACCGCGACAGCCGGGCAAGCGATTCTCCCAACGCCATTTGGAAACTATTCTCTCGACAGTTCGTTCGACGAGATGTTCCAAAGCGCCGGGGTGCCGCACCCGCATTACCAGGCGCTTTACGACCAGCTTCTCAGTCTGCCTGCCGACGAGTTACGCCACCGTAAGCAGGCGGCCGACCTGTCGTTCCTTCACCAGGGCATCACCTTCACCGTCTATGGCCGCGAAGAGGGCACCGAGCGGATCTTCCCGCACGATCTTCTCCCGCGGATCATCACCAGCGCCGAATGGTCCACCATCGAGCGCGGACTCATCCAGCGAATCACGGCGCTGAACCACTTTCTGCGCGACATCTATCATGAGGGCAAGATCCTCTCTGATGGCATCGTGCCCCGCGAGGTAGTGTATAGCTGCAAGCACTTCCGCCGCCAGATGCGCGGCTTACAGGTGCCCAAGGATATTTACATCACCGTAGTCGGGTCTGACCTCATTCGCTATCCCGATGGCCGCTTCGTGGTGCTGGAAGACAACCTGCGCGTTCCCAGCGGCGTTTCCTACATGCTGACCAGCCGCCAGGTGATGAAGCGCATCTTCCCCGTTTTGTTTCAGAAATGCGGCGTACGTTCCATTGATCATTACAGCGCCTCGCTTCTAACCACTTTGCGCTCGCTGGCTCCGGAAGGCCGGCACGAACCTGTGATCGTCCTGCTAACTCCGGGTGTCTATAACTCCGCCTATTTCGAACATGCCTACCTCGCCCGTCAAATGGGAATCGAGCTGGTAGAAGGCCGCGACCTTGTGGTGCACGACAATATCGTCTATATGCGGAACACCGCCGGGCTGCGCCGGGTGGATGTGATTTACCGCCGTATCGACGACGATTTTATCGATCCTCTGGCGTTTCAGTCAGATTCCATCCTCGGCGTCGCCGGCCTCTTCAACGCCTATCGAGCCCGCAACGTCGTGCTGGCGAATGCCGTAGGGACAGGGGTTGCCGACGATAAGGCTCTCTACGCCTACGTTCCCAAGATCATCCGCTATTATCTCGGCGAAGACGCAATCCTCGACAACGTCGAAACGTTCCTCATGACCGACAAGGTGCAGCGCGAACACGTCTGCGCCAATCTCGACAAGTACGTCGTAAAAGCCGTCGGCGAATCCGGCGGATACGGCATGCTGATCGGTCCGCACAGCACTTCCGATCAGCGCGACGAATTTCGGGACCGCATCAACACAGACCCGCGCAACTATATAGCTCAACCCACGATCATGCTCTCCCGCGGTCCCTGCTTCATTGACGGACAGGTAGAGCCGCGGCACGTCGATCTCAGGCCGTACGTCCTGTTTGGCGAGAAGGTAACCATCGTGCCGGGAGGCCTGACGCGCGTTGCCCTGCGCCGCGGCTCACTGGTGGTGAATTCCTCCCAAGGCGGGGGAAGTAAGGATACGTGGGTTCTCCACGACTAGACGCCTATGCTATCCAGAGTCGCAGACAGCCTTTATTGGATGAGCCGCTATCTTGAACGCGCTGAGCACGCCGCGCGTCTCATCGACGTTCATCTGAATCTCATGCTGGACCAGTCGTCCACTTCGGGCGACCAGCGCTGGCGCCGTGTGCTGCAGTGTCTCAGCACGTCGGCCATTCAGAATCCTCCCACCGACACGCAGTCGATCATGGATCTGCTGATGTTCAAGCCCGGCAAGGGCCACTCCATCGTCTCCTGCATCGGTCTGGCGCGGGAAAACTCCCGGCAAGTCCGCGAACAAATCAGCTCGGAAATGTGGGAACAACTGAACCGGCTGTTTCATGAAGTCAAACGTCCGGAAGTGGAGCGCTTCTGGGACTCCGAGCCGATCGAGTTTTTGCATTCGGTCCGCGAAAAAGCGCACCTTTTCCAGGGAGTGACCGACTCCACCATGAGCCATGGAGAAGGCTGGCAATTTATCCAGCTGGGCCGTTTTATCGAGCGCGCCGCCGCAACGGCCACGCTGCTGGACGTCCACTTTTCCGCCCTGCAACATCCCACCGAAGAAGATTCCAATCTGGATGAACACCTGGAATGGATCGGCCTGCTGAAGAGTTGTACGGCATTCGAGGCGTATTGCAAGGTCTACACAGCGGAGGTTAGTCCTACGCGCGTGGCGGAGTTCCTGTTGCTGGACGATGAGTTTCCGCATTCGATACGCTTCGCCATCGATATGGTTCATTCCGCGCTCTGCGCCATCAGCACCGCGTCGCCCGCCAGAAAGGCCGAACGGGCCCAGAAACTGACCGGCCGTATGCGCGCTTCACTCAGCTTTGGCCAGATCGACGAGATTCTGGCAAGCGGGCTGCATGGATACCTGGCGGGAATCGAACGCCAATGCGTCCAGATTCACACAGCGATCCATCAGATTTACATCAATTACCCCATCCAATCTGCTCTCGAGGCCTAAATGTTTTATTCCATTCGGCACGTCACCAAATTTCAGTACACCGGGCCCGTGAGCGAAAGCATGATGGAAGTGCGGATGCACCCGCGCAGCGAGATGAACCAGCGGTGCCTTACGTTCCTGCTCTCTGTAAGTCCGCGAACTACCGTTACCTCGTACCGCGACTACCTTGGAAACACGATCTATCACTTCGATGTGCCGAGCATGCATTCGCAGCTGATTATTGTTGCCGAAGCTCTGGTAGACGTGCAGTCTCCGCCGCAGCTTCCCTACTCTTTACCCAACGACGCCTGGAGCGAACTCGACGACCTGGTGGCTGCCGGTGATTACTGGGAAATGTTGATGCCCACCGCGTTGTCCCAACCCACTGCGGCTCTAACAGACCTGGGCAAGAAACTTGGAGTGATGCGGCGCGACGACCCGCTGCGCGTTCTCTGTGAACTCAACACCAGTCTCTATCACTGGTTTGACTACATGCCGAAGAGCACCAACGTGGACTCGTTGATCGACGAGGCTATCCTTTCGCACAAAGGCGTCTGCCAGGATTTCGCGCATGTCATGCTTGCGCTGGCCCGCGGCATGGGAATTCCTTCGCGCTACGTCAGCGGCTACCTTTATCACCGGAACCAAAACCAAGACCGGTCCAGCGAGGGCGCGACGCATGCCTGGATCGAAGCTCTGCTGCCCGGATTGGGCTGGGTAGGTTTTGACCCCACCAACAATCTACTGGTTGGGGACCGCCACATTCGCACAGCCATCGGCCGCGATTACGCGGATGTCCCGCCCACCCGTGGCGTATACAAGGGCACCGCCGACAGTCACCTCAGTGTAGGCGTGCGGGTCGTCCAATCGGACTACATGCCGCCGCTCGAAGAGGAGATGAACGTCACTGAGGACTGGTCTACGTATTTGCCCCCGGTGGAAGATCTGCAGCAGCAGCAACAACAGCAGCAACAACAATAGGCCTTAAGCCAGACCCGAAGAACTGATCAGGTACGCAGCCATTGCAATGCCAACGGCGGCAAGCGCCAGGGCGAGCGAAATTGCCAGCCACGAAGCGCTCGCATGCGCATGTAGACGTTCATTCAGGTGATACACCTGCCGCCAATACTGCCAGGTGGAGAGCAGGTTGACCAGCGAGCCCAGCAGCACCAATCCTGTGCCCAGCCAGAGGGAGCGTCCCGTTGAAACCTGGTGCGAAGCCTGCAAGTTCATCTGCATGATTCGCAGCACCAGTCCGAAACGGGCAACCACAAAGCCGATGCCCATCATTGACAAACCGGTGCGCACGTAAGCAAGCGTCGTCCGTTCCGCTGCAAGATATTCCCGGAGATCCGGAGGTTGCTTGCGGGCGCTATCGGAGCCAGTGGTGAGTGACATAGCTGGTGGAGACTACTTGACTGTCTCTGACGTCAACCTTTAGAAGCAACTGCAATCCCTTTCCGCCCGCGCCATTCTCCTTGCCGATCCGGTCCCGCAGTTCCCGCAGGCTGGGGCCGTCAGTGATGTATTCGACAGCACCCTCTGTTCCCCAGGTGTGTGAGCCGCCGATCGCCATGATCCGGCGTCCGGGAAACGTGCCGGGCCATACGGTGACGAGAGCATAGTCGTAACCCACCGTTCCGTCTGTCATCTGGGGCTGATAGGTAGCCGCCTCGCCGGGGAGGGGCCTGCGGTTGTGAATCATCGTGACGCCGGCGGCGAGGCCCGCAAATTCGAAATCCGTCGGCCGGCTCAGTTCCTGTCCCAGTGTGCGAAAGCGCAGGGAAGCAAGAAAGATCAGGTTGCCGTCGCTCAGATCCTGCCACTTGGTCAGCCGGTTGCGGATGAGCGGCAGGTCCTGGGAGGCCGAGTGGAAGTAGCGTGTCAGTACATTGATTCCCGCCGCTTCTCCCAGGCCGGTGTACAGTTCCATGGGGATGCCTTTCCGTCCGGCTTGCGCCTCCATCTGCCGGATACGCTCGCTGCCCGCCAGGTCTTCCGGACGATTCACCTGCGTATCGCGGATCAGCACGCCGCCGAAGCCGATCATCATGGGAACGCCAACCACCAGTTTCGTCGCGGCGCCGGGCTCGAAGAATCCCTTCCAGACGGGGTGATCCCGCCACTCGGATTTGGCTTCGTTTCGCAGAACCGGCCGCGGGCCGTTCCACCGGTCGAACGCGGCAACTGCGATCATGCCGGCCAGAAGCCCGATGACGGCGTACCCATACCGTCCAGTCCGGCGAGGGGCGACGGGAACCGCTGGGGGCGGCAAGGCTGCCGGGCGCGTACCTACTTGCGGCGCGTAGTGGCCGCGAGGCACTTCGATCAGAATCTCGTCCTGGGCACCTGGGCCGTCATAATAGGCGGCAAGCTTTTTCCGGAGCACGCCCACTTGAACCCGGACAATGGAGTCGGTTCGCGGATCAAAATTGTCGCCCCGTTGGAACACGGAGGTTCCAATCGTGTATTCCTTGAGGTTCGGCGCCTCACCGGCGAAGGACTGCTCCACCAGGTAGGTCAGCAACCGGCGCTGAATGGGGGAGTCACGAAACAGTTCGCTCGACAGGATGCGGTCCACCTGTGCGCGCGCCTCGTTACCGGCTACTGAAACCCCACCCATATTCCGACTGGTTTCAAGTGTATCTCACTTGGAACACAGCGCTTCACATGTTAATTCGCGGTTAAGATACTCTTAAAAGTACACCGCCGCTAAGGGAATGGCTGTAGCATTACTTCACGAGGTTCGATCCGAAACGGCCGAGTTGCCTATGCGAAAAATCTGCTTTCTTCTGATAGCGTGCACATCGGTTTTTGCACAAACAAACACCGGAACAGTAAACGGGCACGTAGCCGATGCTGCCGCCGCTGCTGTGGCGGATTCCGCCGTCACTCTTCTGAATATCAAGACCGGCGTGTCGCTCACCGCTCAGTCGGACAACGATGGCAGCTATGTCTTTCCACTGGTCCAACCGGGCTCGTTCCGGCTGACTGTGGAGAAGCCAGGATTCCAGAAGTTCGTGACGCAGTTCGACCTGTCGGTGAACCAAACGGCTCGCGTCGACGCAGTGCTAGCGGTCGGGCAGGTGTCCGACGCCATCACGGTCAGCGAACGCTCCGTACTGATTGAGAATGAGACTTCGTCGCTCGGCCAGGTGATTTCGACCCGCCAGGTGGCCGACCTCCCGTTGAACGGGCGGAACCCCTTCGCCTTGGCAGCTCTCACTCCGGGTGTACTGCCGCTGGGTTCGTTTGGTGTGGGGTTGAACACCACGCGCTCGGCGGCCCAGATGGCGGGCGCCAACAACTTTATGGCCAACGGCGGCATCGCGGGCAGCAACGAAGTGCTGCTGGACGGTGTGCCGATCACAGTCTGCTGTCAAGGCCAGCCAGCCATTATACCCTCCGTTGACGTAACGCAGGAATTCAAGGTGCAGACGAACTCCTCGGGGGCTGAATTTGGCAGATCCAGCGGCGGCATTCTGAACATCGTGACCAAATCCGGCACCAATGGCTTCCACGGCAGCGCCTATGAATTCCTGGGTAACGATCAGTTGAACGCCGCCCAGTTCTTTGTGAACCGCTCCGGCCGGCCGCCGATTCCCGGGAGAAGCGATTTCCGGACACCCCTTCGCTATAACCAGTACGGATTCACCGTGGGCGGGCCGGTGAGTATTCCCAAACTCTACTCCGGGAAAGATAAGACATTCTTCTTCGGCGGCTATGAAGGTACGAAAGTCCGGCAGTATAACTTCGTGACCTCTGTGGTGCCTCCCTCGGGCATTCGGGCCGGGGATTTTACGCAGGCGCCCCTGCCTGTTTATGATCCGCTGACCACACGCCCCGACCCGGCCAATCCGGGACAATTTATTCGCAGTCCATTTCCCGGCAACCAGATTCCGACGGCGCGGATCAACCCGATCGCACTCAACTACAACAAGATCTTCCCGCAACCCACCCGCGCCGGCGTAGTCAATAATTTCGACTGGACGCAAGCCCTGACAACGAACGACTCCCAGGGCAACATCCGCGTCGATCACAACATCAACGACGCGAACCGGCTGTTTGCCCGCTGGAGCGTTAGCGATGACAGCTACAATGCCGGCGACTGGCCCGGCGGCATTACCGGAAACGGGCAGTTCATCAACGCCAATACATTTGTCCTCGACTACGTAAAGGTGCTGCGGCCCACCATGGTCCTGAATTTCCGCTACGGCTTTGCCTTCCAGCGCAACGTAGTTGCTCCTTACTCGGTTGGCACGGATCCATCGGCCGGTGGTTTTCCTGCATCGTACTCCGCGCAGGCTTTGGTGAAGGCGATTCCGCTGCTGAACATCAACGGCTACCGCACCATCGGCAACGACTCCTCCCGTAACTGGTCGCGCTACAGCCATGCTCTCGCTGCGAACGTCACCTGGATCCGCGGACCGCACACCATCAAGTACGGCTGGGACGGGCGCCTGTACCGCGATAACGAACTAACGCTGGATGGTGGAGCCGGCAGTTTCGCTTACGACAGTTCGTTCACCACAGGGCCGAATCCGCGCGCAGCTGTGGCCGCCGCTCAGAACCCTTACGATGCCTACGCTGCCTTTCTGTTGGGGAATCCCTCCAGCGGCTCGATCCGCTATAGCGATACCTGGGCGAGGCAGCAGTATTATCACGCACTGTTCATCCAAGATGACTGGCACGTCACCTCGAAACTGACCCTGAACTTTGGGCTCCGCCTGGACATCGAGACCGGCTTCACCGAGCGCTATAACCGCCAAGCGTACTTCGATCCGAACATTGTGAGTCCCCTAGCGCAAACCACCGGACTTCCGCTGAAGGGCGGCGCGGTATTCTCCGGGGTAAACGGCATCCCGCGGCAGGTGTGGAAAACGGACTGGAACAACGTGGGACCGCGATTCGGCCTCGCCTACTCCATTACTCCGAAGACCGTGGCACGCGGAGCTTACGGCATCTTCTTCCTGCCCACGTCGCAGCGCGGCTACAGCAGCACCAATCCCGGATTCCAGGTCAGCACGACGTTTGTCGCCAGCATTGACGGCGTTACGCCCGTAGGCACCATTTCGAATCCTTTCCCGAACGGAACGCTGCCGCTGGTGGGCGCTTCCCTGGGAGCTTTAAGTTCGGTTGGCTCGTCTATCGGCGGCTTGGAATACAACACGCCGATGTCTTACACGCAGCAATGGAACTTCGGTGTGCAGCGCGAACTGCCCGCTGCCTGGCTGATCAACGTCGCGTATGCGGGAAACCACAGCGTCAAGCTGCCGTTGAACTTCAATCTGAACTCTCTCCCCCTGCAGTATTATGGAGCTCCCGGCGATCAGAGCCAGGTAGCCTACCTCACGCAACTGGTGCCGAACCCATTCTTCAACGTGATCGCCACAGGCCCGCTGGCTACTGCCACGGTCCAGCGGCAAGTGCTGCTGCGCGCGTTCCCGCAATTCACTTCGGCCAGTCAACAATATCTGGCGCAGGCCAATTCTACTTACGACGCGCTGCAAGTCACACTGCAGAAGCGAATGAGCCACGGGCTTTCCGTGCTGCTGGGGTATACGTGGTCGAAGAACATCGGCGATGCGAACAATCTCACTACGGGATTTCTCGACGTGGGAACGCCCGGTTATCAGAACGACTTCAACCGCAAACTGGAACGGTCCGTCGTGGCTACCGATATCCCGCACCGCCTGGTGGTCAGCGGTAACTATGAGTTGCCGGTCGGGAAGGGAAAGCACTTCGGATCGGGGATGAATCGTTGGGCTGACGCTGCCGTGGGCGGCTGGCAGATTAATGGGATCGCTACCGTGCAGAGCGGCTTTCCCATGCAGTTCTCCAATACTGGCGCTCCGGCGTTTGCAGGCACGAGGCCCAGCTTTACTGGTCCGAACGTCAATGCCTTAACTTCAGGAGACATTGAGAGCCGTCTTGGCGGCGTTTCCGGAGGCGCCGGGTACCTGAACGCCGCAGCATTCCGTCAGCCGCTTTCGTTCGAGTTTGGCGACGTTCCCCGATTGGCCGACCGCATCCGGACGCCCGGCGGCCGCAACATCGACTTCTCCATGATGAAGATCTTCACCCTTCGCGAATCCTTGCGGCTGCAATTCCGCGCCGAAGCCTTCAACGCCTTGAATCACGTGATTTTCAGCGGTCCGAACGCCTCGGTGGGTAACGCCTCGTTCGGCATCATCAGCTCGCAGGACAACAAGCCGCGCAACATTCAACTGGCACTGAAGTTATTGTGGTAATGAAAACCATTTGGCTGCTTCTTTGTTTCGGGCTGCTGGCGTCCGGTGAGCCGCAGCCTTTCGATGTGGTGGTCTACGGAGGCACGGCAGGCGGCGTGGTCGCCGCGGTGAGCGCCGCCCGCGAAGGGCTGAAAACAGCGCTACTGGAGCCAGGCCATCATCTGGGCGGGATGGTTTCCGGAGGCTTGAGCTGGACCGATTACGGCAAGAAGGAAGTGATTGGCGGTTATGCCCTGGAGTTCTACTATCGGGTAGGCCGGCACTACCAGATGAGCCGCTACGGCAATGAAGTTTCCTGGAACCACGAGCCGCATGTCGCGGAAGAAGTGTTCAGCGAGATGCTGCGCGACGCCGGGGTGAAGGTATTCGAAGGGCACCGGCTGCGGGCGAAGAACGGAGTTCAAAAGAGCGGCCTGCAAATCACTCAAATCGTGATGGAGAATGGGGCAGCGTTTTCCGCCAAGGTCTTCATGGACAGCTCCTATGAAGGCGATCTGATGGCGCAGGCGGGCGTGACTTACACCACGGGAAGGGAATCGAGCGCGCAGTACGGTGAATCCCTCGCCGGCGTCCGCGACCGCACTCCGAAGCACCAGTTTCTGGTGGACGTTCCGGCTGCGGGGCTTCCTGAGGTTTCCTCCGCCAAGCTATTACCGCCTGGTTCGGCGGATAAGAAGGTACAGGCATACAACTACCGGATGTGCTTTTCATCGGTGCCATCGAATCAGACCTTGTTCTCGAAACCACCAGGATACGACCCGCATCGCTATGAGTTGCTGGCGCGGCTGATTGAGGCTCGCACCAAGGCCGAAGGCAAGGTACCGCCGCTGGGAACGTTCCTGAAAATCGATCTGATCCCCAACGGCAAAGCGGACGTTAACAACCAGGGCGCCTTCTCCACCGACTACATCGGCGGCAGCTACGATTATCCCGACGCAGATTACGCGACCCGGGAGAAAATTGTTAAGGCGCACAAGGACTACATCGCCGGCTTGCTTTACTTCCTGGCGAACGATCCGAGGGTGCCTGATGAGCTTCGGGGAGAGATGAGCCGCTGGGCGCTTTGCAAGGATGAGTTCGCAGACAATGACAACTGGCCTTATCAGCTATACATTCGCGAAGCGCGCCGCATGGTAGGCGAATACGTAGCGGTGCAAAAGGATCTGCAAACGGAACTAACCAAACCCGACCCCATCGGCATGGGATCCTACAATAGTGATTCGCACAATATTCAGCGCGTGTTGGATCAGGACGGTTTCGCGCGAAATGAAGGTGATATGCAGGTAGCCGTCAAACCGTACCAGATTCCGTTCCGCGTCATGCTGCCGAAGCGCGACCAGGTGAGCAACTTGCTGGTTCCGGTGTGTTTCTCGGCCAGCCACGTAGCCTATTCGTCCATGCGCATGGAGCCACAGTACATGATTATCGGCCAGGCGGCTGGTGTCGCCGCGGCGATGTCCATCCGGCAGAATGCCGCTGTGCAACAGGTGGACGGCAAGGCGCTTTCGGCGGAGTTGAAGAAGAAGGGAGCCGTGATGGATTACGTGCCTTCTCCGCAGCAGTTCATCTACCCTCAGATTCGCAAGGCTGTGCAGTGAATCCGGGACCCATCGTAGACCTCATCGATGCATTTCGCCGGTCGAAGGTCCTTTTTGTCGCGACATCGTTCGGCATCTTCGACAGGCTGCAAAGCGCCACCGCTACCTGTGCCGAACTGGCGACCGAACTTCCGGCGGACCCCGATGCCCTGGAGCGCCTGCTGGACGCCTGCGTAGGTCTTGGGCTATTGGCCAAGCACGGCAGTATCTACACCAATACTCCCCTCGCCAGTGTCTACTTGTGGCGCGAAAGCCCGCAGACGCTCAGCGGGTACATCCGGTATTCGGAATCGGCCCTTTACCCGCTTTGGGCGAACCTCGCCTCCGCCGTGAAGGAAGGGGGGCATCAATGGAAGCGCACATTCGGTGCGGAAGGCAGTTCGCTCTTCGATCATTTCTTCAACACGGAAGAGTCAAAACGCGATTTCCTCGCCGGGATGAATGGATTTGGCATGCTCAGTTCCCCATCCGTTGTAGCGGCGTTCGACCTGAGCCGCTTCCAGCGGTTAGTGGATCTGGGAGGCGCGACAGGCCATCTGCCAATTGCGGCTTGCGAGCTTTACCCACATCTTCGCGGTGTCGTTTTCGATCTGCCCGTCGTCGTCCCTGTCGCCCGGGAATATATTGCGAAGTCCAAGGCCGCAGACCGGGTGGACGTGATGGCCGGGGACTTCTTCTCCGGCGATCTGCCCGATTCCGATCTGTTTGCACTAGGCCGCATCCTGCACGATTGGGCCGAGCCAAAGATTCACTTGCTGCTGCGGAAAATCTACGACAAACTGCCGCCGGGGGGGGCGTTGTTGTTAGCCGAGAAGCTGCTGGCCGACGACAAGTCCGGCCCGACGCCCGTTCACACGCAATCGCTGAATATGCTGATCTGCACGGAAGGCAAAGAACGTACGCTGCCCGAATATTCGCAGCTATTGAAGCGGGCAGGTTTCGCCAGCGTCGAAGGCAAGGTCACCGGAAAGCCGGTTGACGCGGTTCTCGCGGTAAAGTAACTATTCCCAGGGCCGCTTCGGCACGCCATGATCGCGGTCGAGCACGCGATCGTAAAGATGCAGATCCGAAGTAGTGCCCAGCGCCTGATTGTACAGGGTGGTCAAACCAAGGCTCTCTTTCAGATCCTCTTCGAAATCATGCAGTGCACGCAGGTGCGAGGCCTGTGCCGGTTCTTTCCGCCCGGATGGCGTCAGAAAAAACTTCTGATATCCGCCGTCTACCAGATTGCCGATCTCGTCGCCGATCACGATGCCCGCTTTCCCAATCTCGGGATGCGCACCGCCTGCATCCTTCAAAAGAGCGCCGCAGTGTCCTTTGGTGACCCTGGTTCCGCCACTTACGGGCTGCACGCTGAATCCGGCCTGCTTCAATAACTGGATGTGCTCGTCAAATGAGAGCACACGGGCTTTTTCTCTGCGAAAGAACATGTTTCCACAAGTATAAAACAGTGTGCGCTATATAATGCCTGAGTGCCATATCTTCTTTCCCTGGACGAAGGAACCACCAGCGCGCGCGCCGTGCTCTACGATGAGCGGGGCAACCGTCTGGCAATCGAATCTGCCCCCATCACATGCCGGTACCCGCACCCCGGTTGGGTGGAGCAGGACGCGGAGGAGATTTGGGCCGCGCAGATCGAATCCACGCGCCGCCTGTTGGCGGGGGCCACGGCGAAGATTGCGGCCATCGGGATTACCAACCAGCGCGAGACCACCATCGTGTGGGACCGAAAGAGCGGCAAGCCGATTGCTCCGGCGATCGTCTGGCAGTGCCGGCGCACGGCCGAGTACTGCCGCGAACTGGCCGCCAGCGCCGATGCCGCCATGATCACCGAACGGACCGGCCTTATCATCGACGCCTACTTTTCCGGCAGCAAACTTCGCTGGCTGTTGCAATCGATTCCCGACGCCATGGGCAAGGCACGGGACGGCGAACTGCTGTTCGGCACCGTGGATAGCTGGCTGATTTGGAAGCTGACCAACGGCGCCGTTCACGTGACGGACGTCTCAAACGCCTCGCGCACCATGCTGATGAATCTGGCAACGGGCGATTGGGACAGCGATCTGCTGCGCATCTTCGGTATTCCAAGAGCAGTGCTTCCGAGGATTGTTCCCAGCAGCGCCGTGGTAGCCCACACCGCCGCGGAGCACCTCAACGCGGAAATTCCCATTGCCGGAATCGCCGGCGATCAGCAGGCGGCGCTCGCCGGGCAAGCGTGTTTCCGTCCGGGTCTCTCGAAGAATACGTATGGCACAGGATGTTTTGCCCTGATGCACACGGGCTCGAAATTGCCTGTATCAAAAAACAAACTATTGGCGACGCGCGCAGCTTCCCTGGGGGGCGAGCCCGCGTACGCGATGGAAGGCAGCGTTTTCATCGCGGGAGCAGCGGTGCAGTGGCTTCGCGACAAGTTGGGGCTCATTCAAGCCGCGCTGGAGACGGAAGCGATCGCGATGTCGATTCCGGACACGGGCGGTGTGCATCTGGTGCCGGCATTTGTCGGGCTGGGAGCGCCTTATTGGGATGCCAACGCGCGGGGAGTGCTGAGCGGGATGACGCTGGGCACAGGACGGGCGCAAATTGTGAGAGCTACGCTGGAGAGCATTGCCTACCAGACTCGGGATCTTGTGGAAGCCATGCAGTCCGATAGCGGAGAAGTGCTGAAGGAACTTCGCGTGGACGGCGGCGCGGCGGCGAATAACTTTCTCATGCAGTTCCAGGCGGACATTCTGGGATGCCGCATCGTCCGTCCAGCGGACACCGAAACCACTGCGTTGGGCGCCGCCTATCTGGCCGGGCTCGCGGTGGGAATCTGGAAGGACCAGGCCGAACTGGAAAGCTTCTGGAAAATCGAGCGCGTATTTGATCCCCGCATGAGTGAAGATCAGCGGGACACTCTTTATGCTTCCTGGAGGAAGGCAGTGGCACGCTCGCGCGCCTGATCAGCCCCGCTTTCCGCTGGAATTGTAAGAGGTTTGTGAAGTTAAAGTAAACATTCACAAATTGCGTTGTGGCACGGGTTTCCTGGCTATATATTTCAATCATGAAGAAAGTAGCCTTGTCCCTCTACACAATCCTGACGGTCGGCGTTTTACCTGCAGCCACCGGATATTATCAACACAATCTCGTCGCGGACGTCGCCGGCGTCGCCGACTTTACGGATCCGAATCTGGTTAACGCCTGGGGTCTCGCTACGTCCGCGGCGAGTCCATTTTGGGTCTGCGATGGCGGCACCGGCCTTTCCACCATCTATTCCGCAAGCAACACTCCAGGCGCAGCGCTTGGAACACCGAACGCAACCACGAAGCCGACCGTTCCCGGTGCGGGAGGCGCGGCGGGCGGCGTTTGTACTGGAATTATCGCCAATACGGCGACTACCAGTTTCAATATCAGCACCACGGCGAACCCGACTCCAAGGCCCTCCAGTTTCATCTTTGTTACCGAAGATGGTGTCCTGTCGGCATGGGCAAACGCGGTCGATCCGGCGCATGCCGTGCTGGTGGTCGATAACTCTTCCTCGGCCGTCTACAAAGGGCTGGCGTTGGTAGCGACACCCACTCCACAGCTATACGCGGCGAATTTTCGTGCTGGAACAATAGACGTTTTCGATGCTGCCTTCAAGCCGGTGACGCTGGCCGCGGGTGCATTCACCGATCCCGCAGTCACGGTGGGCTTCGCACCGTTCAACATCTGGAATCTGGGCGGCAAGTTATACGTGACGTATGCGAAGCAGGACGCCGCCAAGAAGTTTGATGTTCCCGGAACCGGTAACGGATTTGTCAGCGTCTATGACCCGGCCGGCAAGCTCTTGCAGCACCTCACCTCGAACGGACCCTTGAATTCCCCCTGGGGCGTGGCCATTGCGCCCGCGGCGTTTGGCAAGTTCGCGAACGCGGTGCTGGTCGGTAACTTCGGTGACGGTCTCATCAATGCGTTCGATGCCACCACCGGAGCTCTGTTGGGTCCGCTGCAGGATGGGGCGGGGAAGAACATCGTAATCCCTGGCCTGTGGGCGCTACTGGTGGGGAATGGCGGTAACGGTGGTGACAAGGAGTCGGTGTTCTTTACGGCGGGTCCAGGCGGCCAAAAGCATGGACTGTTAGGCAGCATCCAGGCGAATCCCACGCTGGCAGCCGCCACTATCACGAACGCCGCTCAGGCCGGCGGCGGAGTCGCGGGCAACACGTTCGTGGCGATCAAAGGAGCGAATCTGGCCGCCACAAAACGGGCATGGCAGACTGCCGATTTTGCGAGCAACTCGTTGCCCAGCACCATCGACGGCGTCACCGTCACAGTCGGCGGTAAGCCCGCATACATCGCCTTCATCAGCCCCGCCCAGATCAACGTGATCACTCCCGTCGATCTG
Source organism: Bryobacteraceae bacterium (assembly GCA_040002435.1). Taxonomy (GTDB): domain Bacteria; phylum Acidobacteriota; class Terriglobia; order Bryobacterales; family Bryobacteraceae; genus JANXXV01. The sequence goes on along the minus strand of JBDUEM010000006.1, from coordinate 34,076 downwards.
GCCAACAGCGGGAATGTGGACGTCATCGTCACCAACAACGGATTGACCAGCAACACCGCCAGTGTTGCGGCTCAGGCACTCGCCCCCACGTTTTTCCTCATCAACAGCGACAAATACGTGGCGGCTACCCATTCCGACAACAAGTCCATCATCGGACCCCCGACCCTCATTGCCAACACGACCACGCCGGCCGCCTCGGGCGAAACGATCGTCCTTTACGGCAATGGTTTTGGACAAACCACTCCCGCCATTACCAACGGTCAGCTTGTTCCTTCGGCGCGGCCTTTGGCTGGGACGGCGACGGTACTGGTAAATAATGTTGCTGCCAATGTAGTCTTCGCCGGTTTGGTGGCCCCGGGGCTCTATCAGCTGAACGTGACGCTTCCCGCGGGCCTGCCGGATGGCGACCTGCCAATTGTGGCGCGCATCGGCGGGGTCAGTTCTCCTGCCGGCGCTTTGATCACGATCAAGAACTAAGCCGTTCCCCGTTTACAGACCAGGAGGCGGCCCGCTGGCGGCCGTCGCCTACCCCCTTGAGATTTGTAACGAAGTTGTGAACAAAACGTAAATAATAGCGATTGCGATTGTGACCGGTTCTCCGTGGATATATAGTTGCTGGCAGGGCGCTCTGCTGGCCGTGGTGAAAATTTCTGTTTAGAGGGGTATTGCGAAATGAAGAAAGTTCTTGGGTTATGGATCGCGCTGTCCATGGGCCTGGTCGCTCAAACCGCCGAGACCATCGCCTTCCGCGCGGTTCTTTCGCCGGCCAATGAAGTCCCGGCTGTCACGGGGCTGGCCGTGTCCGGCATGGGAACCGTCCTGCTGCATGTGGTTCGCGATAGCAGCGGGAAAGTAGTTTCCGCCTCCACGGATTTTAATGCGAGTTACGTGTATCCCGGCGAAGTCACGTTTACCGGAATGCACATCCACAAAGGAAATGCCGGAGAAAACGGGCCTGTTACCATTAACTCCAACATCGCAAGCGGCGCTGCTTCGGTGAACGATCCCACTGGCCGCGGCTCCCTGATTCGCCAGGGCTTCACCTCGCCCACCGATGCAGCCGGCCTGGACACCGTGAACGGCATGCTCACCAACCCCTCCGGTTTCTATTTCAACGTCCACACCACCATCAATGCTGCTGGCGTAATGCGCGGTCAACTGCAGCGCGCCGACATGTTGGTGCTGATGGGTCTGATGAGTCCAAAGAATGAAGTGCCGGCCACCGACTCCAACGGCAGCGGGATTGCCAGCGTAATCGTTTTGGCCACGCGCGATTCCAGCGGGGCACTCACTTCCGGTCTGGTGACCTTTGACGTGAACTACACCGGCTTCACCGATCCCACTACATTCACCGGCTTCCACATCCATCAAGGCGGGGCTGGTGTAAACGGTCCGGTCACCATTAACACGGGAATTAACGGAACCGCGAATGCCGTGACTGCCTCCGCCAACGGCGGCAACCTGCACTACGACGTGGAAGTGGCTGTGGGGAACGCGGCCGCCGCGGAGACCCTGAATACTCTTTTCTCGAACCCTGCCGGAACCTACATCAACCTGCACACTACGGTTTTTCCTGGCGGCGTGATTCGCGATCAATTGCGGCGAACCGATGCCATGCGATTCCCAGTCAATATGCTCACGTCGAACGAAAATCCGCCGATCACCGGCCTGGATGCCAGCGCAACGGCCAACGTGACGGCTTATTCCATCCGCGATAACGATGGCAAGGCTACAGCGGGCACGGTAATCTTCGACGTGAATCCACGGTTCCCCGGCGCGGCTACCTTCACCGGCCTCCACATCCACGACGGCAAGGCGGCAGACAATGGACCGGTCACGATTAACACCGGCTTAAGCGGCACCAATACGGTGGTGCTCGGGGACAACGGCGCGGCGAACATCTACAAGGTGGTCAATATCAACAGTGCGGCAGGACTTGCCACTCTGAATTCGCTGGTACAGAATCCGGAGAACCACTACGTGAACTTGCACACCACCGTGAATCCGGGTGGTGTTGTGCGCTCGCAGCTGAGGCCTGTGAATACGGCTATGCCCGCGGTGAATGCGGTTATCAGCGCGGTAAGCGATGCAAACCTCAAAACCGTGGCGCCCAGCGGCTTGATGACGATCTTCGGCACCGACCTGATCAAGGTTCCGGCCGATGTACAGGCGTCGTCGGCCGGCGGAGTGTTCCCGGTTTCCTACAACGGCACACAGGTTACGGTCGGCGGTAAGGCTGCTCCGCTGGTCATCATCGGATCCGGCTTCCTGGTTGCGCAGGTGCCATCGGACGCCGCGACCGGCACGGCGGATATCGTGGTCAAGAATTCCAACGGACCTGGTACTGCGTTCAAGACGCCCGTGGCCACAGTGGCGCCGGCGCTGTTCTTTGATTCCAATGGCGGCGTTATTCTGAAGAACTCCAACTACACGCTGGTTGGCTCTGGCAACCCGGCAAAGGCCGGGGATATTGTGCTGATCTACTCTACGGGTCTCGGTTCTATTTCCGGGCTACCCGCCGGAACCCCGACGCCCGCTCCCACGGGACCGTCGGGACTGTTCAACACCGCACCAGTGAAAGTGACGGTGGGCGGAAAGGATGCGGCGGTGATCTATTCCATCGCATCGCCCGGCTTCGTGGGCCTGTATCAGACGGCCATCACAATACCAGCCGGCGCGGGTACGGGAAATGTACCTGTGATTGTGACCAGCGGCACCACAGCGTCCAATACAGTGAATATCTTCCTGCAATAGTTCGGGAAGTGGAAGCGGCCCCGGAGGCAATCGCCGGGGCCGCCATTCAAACCCGCTTCAGCACCATCGCCGAATTCTTGCTCCCGAAAGCAATGCAATTCGCTACCGCGTTTTCAATTCGCAATGCCCTTCCGTCTTTCGGCACATAATCCAGATCGCATTCGGGATCCGGAACCTCCACATTGATAGTCGGCGGCACAAACCCATCGCGCATAGCGAGCAGGGTGGTGGCGATGCCCGCTGCTCCGCACGCTCCCTGCGGATGTCCGATCATGCTCTTGAGGGATGATCCGGCAAACTGGTAGGCGTGTTTGCCGAACGCCAGTTTCACGGCGCGGGTTTCTATCCGGTCGTTGAGTTCCGTGGACGTGCCGTGATAGCTCAGGTATTGAATCTCATCCGGCGGCAACCCGGCTTCCTGCAAAGCGAGGCCAATAGCGCGTGCCGGTTCTTCGCCGCACTCCTCTAAGCGCACCCGATGATAGGCCTCGCACGTGGAACCATAGCCGGCGATCTCGCCGTAGATCCTTGCCCCGCGGTTTCTCGCCCGCTCCATTTCCTCCAGAATGAAGAACCACGAGCCTTCACCCAAAACGAAGCCATCGCGATCCTTGGAAAATGGCCGTGACGCCAGCTCCGGTGTGTTGTTCCAGCGAGCGGCCAAAATGCGCATCAGAATGAATCCGCGCAGGATCAAGGGAGCGATCGGCGCGTCTACGCCGCCGGCCACCATGCAGTCCATCATTCCGTAGCGAATATGCCGGAAAGCATAACCGATGGCGTCGGTGGAAGAGGTGCATCCGGTGGAGATCAGATGGCTCAAGCCGCGCAATCCGAATTTCATGGAGACTTCACTGGCCAGCGTTCCGGGAGTGGACGTCGGAATGACGTAGACGCTGCACTGCTTCTGCTTGCCTTCGTAGTAGAGCCTGTACTGGTCTTCCGTGAATTCCTGGCTGCCGCCGCCTGAGCCAACCATTACGCCGATCTGCCGAAGTTCTTCCCGGTCCATCGACGCCGTGTTCAGCCCCGCGTCGCAGAGCGCCTCTCCCGCCGCCGCAACGGCGAGAGGCACTACGCGCGAAACATGCGGACGGTCCTTGGCAGTGACGTACAGATTCTCATTGAATCCGGTGATCTGACCGGCCACGTGTACGGCCCACTCGCTCGGATCAAACGACGTAATCCTGCGAACCCCGCTCACGCCATTCTTTGTTGCCGACCAAAACGCTTCGCGCCCGATACCATTCGGGCTCACGGCACCGATGCCGGTAATCGCAACGCGTCTCAGCATGCGGTCAGTTTGTGGTGCCGGGGGAGGAAAGACATTGTGCTAGTATACGCTTGTCTTCTATGGATGCAGTGCGCGCGGATTGGATTACAAAAAAAGCACTCGACATCCTGGCCGGTATCGAAATCGGGGTGATAGGCGGGGTTGTGATGGTGCTGTGGCTGGCCCTCAGCGCGCCGCTGATCGGCAGTTCCTGGTGGTCTGTTTTGAACCTGTTCGCTTCCCATTCCTACGGCCTGAGCCTCGTGCGCGAAGGCCCGGGGATGGTGACTGTCTCCGGCATTGCCATTCAACTTGCCGCGGCGGGTGCGGTGGGGGCCATCACCGGCTTCCTGGCGCCCAGCGGCCGCCTGTTCGGGCTGGCCGTCACCGTTACCTGGTACCTGCTTTGCTACAGCTTTTTTTGGAAGCGATACGCGCCGCTAGTGCCCGTTTACGGACCCCAGCCGCTGCTGGCGATCTCATTTTTTCTCTACGGTTCGGTCCTGGGCTGGCATCCGGATTTCGCGGCCAGACTCTATGAGCCGGCTACGGTCCCCAGCCAACGCAGCGCTGAATAATTGAGATGAGAAGCGAAAGACTCCATCCGTCAGTGCGCCTTTTGCTGGAAGCAACCGACGCCGAAGGCGGACCGGCTTTGGAAACCTTGTCGATCCCGGAAGCCCGAAAAGCGGCAATCGACGGGATGAAAGCTTCCGAGGGCATCGCCGAACCGGTTGCGTCCATCGAAGACTTGCGGATTGCCGGTCCTGCCGGCGAAATCCCCATCCGCGTGTACACTTCCAGTGTTGGAGCGCCCCGGCCGGCAATGGTGTACTTTCACGGCGGTGGCTGGGTGGTCTGCGATCTTGATACCCACGATGTTGTCTGCAGGGCTATCGCCAGTCGCGCCGGCGCGGTAGTTGTCGCCGTGGACTACCGACTGGCGCCCGAGCACAAATTCCCGGCGGCGGTCATCGATTGCTATGCCGCCACTGCATGGGTCGCCGCAAACGCCGCAAGGTTGGGCGTCGACGTGAAGCGGATCTCCGTCGGCGGCGATAGCGCTGGAGGCAACCTGGGCACTGTGGTCGCTCTTCGAAGCAGAGACGAGCATGGGCCGGAAATCGCCTTACAGGTACTGGTGTATCCGGTAACCGATCTTTCTTCCTTTGAGACGCCCTCATACAAAGAGTTCGCCGAAGGCCATCGGCTGAGTAAGGCAGCCATGGAGTGGTTTCGCAGTCATTACCTGGCGAGCGAGGAGGATGGCCTACATCCCCACGCATCCCCGCTGCTGGCGCGGGACCTCACGGGCCTTCCCCCGGCGCTGGTGATCACGGCGGAATGCGACCCTCTGCGGGACGAGGGCGAAGCCTACGCGAGGCGGCTGGAGCAAGCCGGCGTACCCGTCACATGTACCCGGTATGAAGGCATGATCCATCCGTTCTTTTCCTTGTCCGGCGCCATCCCGCGCGGCCTGGACGCCATTCAACAAGTTGCTGATGCCATCGGCTCGGCCCACGTACAAGCTCTATGAAAACTTCCGCCCTGTTGTTCCTCTGCGCCTCGACGCTGGTTTGCGCCGAAGAATATTCTCTCGGACCCGACTCACAACCGCAGCCCGGAGTGCCAAAGGGAACCGTATCCAAATACAAGTTGGAGCCCGGCAAGTTCTACCCGGGCACTCCGCACAACTACGCAATCTACGTGCCCGCGAACTACGATGCTTCGAAACCTGCGCCGTTCATGATCTTCCTGGATGGCAGCGGTTCCCTCGGCAACGGAGTGCGCGTGCCTGTGGTCTTCGATAACCTCATTGCGAAGCGCGACCTTCCACCGTTGATTGGCATATTCGTCGATCCCGGCGTTCTGCCGCCCGTCAGCAGTGAGGCGCAAAGCCGCTTTGAGCGCGTCTTCGAGTACGATTCGCTCAGCGACCGGTACTCCCGGTTCCTGCTGGAGGAACTGATCCCGGAAGTGGCGAAAAAGTACAACCTCTCCAAGGATCCGAACGACCGGGCGCTTTCCGGCGTCAGCACAGGAGCCGTTGGCGCTTTCATGGCGGCCTGGAACCGTCCTGACCAGTTCCATCGTGTGCTCAGCTTCATTGGAACGTTTGTGGCCATGAAGGGCGCCGACTCGGTCCCCGCGCTGATCCGCCGCACTGAACCAAAGCCGATCCGCGTCTTTCTGCAAGCCGGTAAGAACGACCACATTGTTCCGGCCCAGCCGTACGGAACCTTCTTCGCCGGAAGTTGGCCGATGAACAATCGCGTGATGCTGGAGGCGCTGGAATCGATGGGCTACGACGCGAAGCTGGTATTGGGCGACGAGGGCCACAACATGAAGCAAGGGGGCGCCATCATGCCCGAGGCGCTGCGCTGGTTGTGGCGGGATTATCCGAGCCCTATCGTTCCCAAGGAGCCCGCGGCGATCCAGGCGGAGGGATGGGATCCACGCGGCAAGGTGTTTTCGACTGTTTGGATTGACAAGCCGTGGCAGCAGGTAGGGGAAACGTACCATTCCGTAACCAGTCCAGCCGCGGATCTGGAGGGCAACGTGTACTTCGCCGACCCGGCGTCGAATCGCATCTATAAGTCCGATGCGGCGGGTAAGGTGACCTTGTTCAAGAACAGTTCAAACGGCGCAAAGGCACTCGCGATAGGCCCGGGAGGACGTCTGTATGCTTATCAGAGCGCGGCGAAACGCATCGTTTCCTACAGCCCGCAAGGCGACGAGAAGGTAGCCGCGTCAAAGGTGGAAGCCAGCGGCATGGCCGTGAACGCGAAAGGCGCACTCTATTTCGCCGATGCCGTCCACAAGACCATCGGCTACGTGGACGCGAATGGGCAGTCGCGCATCGTCTATAGCGGTGGTGAGATTGCCGTGCCAAGCGCCGTCGCGCTTTCTCCCGACCAGGCGATGCTGATTGTGACCGACGCGCAGGCCCGGTTCAGCTGGTCGTTTCAGATCGCCGCCGACGGTTCGTTGATAAACGGCGAGCCGTTTTATCGATTGGAGATGCCGGAATCGGGATGGATGAGCGGGGCGCGGTCGGCTATGCTCGATTCGATTGGACAGGTCTACTTCGCGACCGCCGTTGGGTTGCAGGTCTGCGAAGCGAACGGGCGCGTGGCGCAGATTTTGAACCCGCCGGAACACGGGACGATTGAGGGCCTGGCGTTCGGCGGAAAGGATCTCAACTGGATTTACGCCGCCGAAGGCGGGAAACTGTTCCGCCGTCCGGTGAAGGTTAACGGCGTTCCGGTGGATCTTCCCGCGGTACTGCCGAAGCCGCCGCTTTGATCGGATTCTTACAACGCCTATCCGAGAGTAAAGCCGACGCTGTTCACCTTTGTGATCACATCGCTGAACTGGACTGTGACTTTCTTTGAATAGTCCCTGCCGATTCCCGCGTAACCGATCATATAAAAGCTCTCGTAGAGACTGAGCAGCCAGCCGGTGAGCGGCCAGATCTGGTCAAGGGTTAGGAGCGGCTTCGTCATCCGGTCTTCAATCTTGAAGACGCCGTTGTCGGGTTGAATCCGGACCATGTGCTCGAGGTTGGCCAGGGTGTTCGCGAGCTTCTGCGCCTCCTGGCGGGCCTCTTTGATCTCATTAAGGACAATCTCACGGTTCGTCCGTCCGCGTCCGTGGACATCAAGTTTGTGGTCTGTGAAAGGCATAGTTCTGAAAATATATCATCGCGGAACAAGGTCCGATTGCCGGCAGCCATCTTGCAAATGCCCTCTCGACTCGGCAGAATGTGAACCATGACCCCGAACATGCTTGGCGCCTACGGCGAATGGGCGGCGCAAACGATGATGGATCCTCCGCGGCTGTCTTTCCGCCAGCCCATGTTTCAAAATGTGGACTCATGGCGGGGAGTGGCGCGCGCCCGCTACCGCGAATTGCTGATGGGACCCGGAGGCGCGGCAACACCTGTCGCCTCGGTTCAGCATCACCTGGAGTTTGACGGTCTGTCCATTGAGCATCTGCACTGGCAGCTGCCCTACGGGCCTCCCACGGAAGCGCTGGTTCTGAAACCCGCCGGGGCAACCGGCAAACTGCCCGGCATCGTTGGCCTGCACGATCACGGCGGCAACAAGTATTTTGGACTGCGCAAGATTACGAGGATGTCGACGGATCCGCACCCTGCCATGATCCGCCATCAACAGCAATATTACGGCGGGCTGGCCTGGGCCAACGAATTGGCGCGGCGGGGTTATGTTGTGGTGGTTCACGATACTTTCACTTTCGGAAGCAGGCGCGTCCGCGTTGCGGATGTACCGGCCAGCATACGGAACAATATGGTGGAAGCAAACCCGGAAGCCGAAGACGAGATAGTGCGGTACAACCAGTTCGCGCGGGGTCATGAGGATGAAGTGTCCAAGAGCCTCTTCAGTGCGGGCATGACGTGGCCGGGAGTCTTTGTGTTCGACGATCAGCGGGCGCTTGATTATCTGGCGGCGCGGCCGGACGTGGACGCCACAAGAATCGGCTGTGCGGGTCTGTCCGGGGGCGGACTGCGTACGGTGATGCTGACCGGAGCAGACGAACGCATTCGCTGTTCTTGTTGTGTGGGAATGATGACCACCTGGCGCGACTACCTGCTGAATAAGAGCTACACGCACACCTGGATGTGCTACGTGCCTGGGCTGCCTCGTGATTTGGATTATCCGGAAATTTTAGGATTGGGCGCGCCGAATCCAGTCCTGGTGCTGAATAACCGGCAGGACGCTCTCTTCACGATGCCGGAGATGGAACGGGCCGATCGCATCCTGACAGATGTCTACAAGAAGGCAGGCGTGCCGGACCACTACCGCGGCAGCTTCTACGACGGGCCGCACAAGTTCGACCGTGAGATGCAGAAGGAAGCCTTCACGTGGTTTGACCGCTGGTTGAAAAGCTGACATGGGGGCAAAACCATTTCTCCTAAGAATTGTATTGGCGGCCGCGGTGTTCTTTGCCGGCTACGCGGCGCTGCTGGAATTCCCACAGCCGCTCTTCCCGTTTTCCGTCCGCGCCAATAGTTTGGTTCTGCGCTCCGACCGCGTGTTGCCGGAAGGCGCCGGGAAGCATGTGTTGGAGTTAGCGGAAATTAGGCTGGAGCGTTCACCGCTATATTCCCGTGGCCGGACTCACGAGACATTCATCTGCAACGAACGCTGGAGGCAGATCATCTTTTTCAACAAGGATTATGGCGCCGGCGGAGTCGCGCAATACCCTGCTACAGCCCATGTCTTTCTACGGGAGGCGCGCATTGAGGACGATCGCCTTCTCTCGCCGCGCGGGCTTCCCGTGATGGGAGAGCGCACGCTGGATTATTTCGTGGCTCATGAAATCACGCACCAACTCACGGGAGAAGCCATTGGCCCTCTGCTCTACTATCGGTTGCCGCGCTGGGTGCGGGAAGGATATGCCGATTACGTGAGTTTAGGGAACTCCTTCGATTACAGCGTAGCCAAAGGGGCCTTTCTGGCCGGGGCGAGAGAAATGGATTTCAAGAAGTCTGGTTTGTACTGGCGGTTCCACCTCATGGTGGCCTATCTTCTGGATCGTCAACACTGGAGCGTGGAACAATTGCTTACCCACCCACCGTCACAAGCCACAGTCGAGTCCGCTGTGCGGCAAGAGAATCCGTAGCTTAGATCTGCAGAATGTAAAAAAACAGTTACATTTTGGTAAAGCGGGCTTCCAGCTCTTGCCTGTGCCGCTAGCAGCGTGTGATTATCGGAAAATCGCGATCGCCTGAATCGCCCGGTAAACCATTCACTACTACGAGGAGTTACAACTTTCGATGCCAAGCTCGCATCATTGTCCGGAGATTTCCGCAGCCCTTGTTTTGCCGGACGAGGAGCGTACCGTGCTTGCAACCGAGCGCCGGCGTAATCCGGCCAGGCGCGCGGTTTGGAATTCCTTCGAAGAGTCGTGGAAGACCGGACGGAAAATCGGCGCCTACACCGTGATCTCGAAGATCGGCCATGGCGGCATGGGGAGTGTCTGGCTGGCCGAGCGGACCGACGGCGAAATTCAGCAGAAGGTCGCAGTCAAACTTCCGGACGTTGACCATCGGCGCTCCGGCTGGCGAGACCGTTTCCTCAGGGAGCGGGAGTTGCTCGCCTCACTTCATCACCCCTCCATCGTCCGCGTGATTGACGCCGGGCAAACCCAAAGTGGCAGACCTTATCTCGCCATGGAATATGTCGATGGCGCTGCGATCGATGTTTACTCGGCGGGTATCTCCATCCGCAAACGGCTGGAGCTTTTCCTGCAGGTCTGCGAAGGTGTGTCTCATGCGCATCGGCGGCTGGTGATTCATCGCGACCTGAAGCCGTCCAACATTCTTGTCGATAGCACGGGTCAACCGAAGCTTCTGGATTTCGGGATCGCGAAACTGCTGGATGAAACAGACGGAGCCACACAGGCGGCTGACCCGCTGCTGACGCCGAAATACGCGAGTCCCGAACAATTGCGCGGAATACCGCAAACCACGGCGGCCGATATTTATTCCCTGGGCGCCGTTCTCTACAAACTGCTGACAGGCCGCGCGCCCGATGAATCGGCCTATACTCCCGTTTCCACCAGTGCGTCGCTATCCTCCGATATCGACTACATCCTGCGTAAAGCACTGCGCGACGAGCCGGAAGAGCGCTATGAATCCGCGGACGCATTCGCTGACGATATTCGCGCGCTGCTGGAATCGCGGCCAGTGGCCGCACGTTCCGGAGACCAGTGGTACAGGGCGCGGAAGGTCCTGCGCCGGCACTGGACGCCCGTGGCCGCGGCTGTGTTGCTTCTCTTCAGTCTCACTGTGGGGTTGTACCTCGCCAATCGCGAACGCGGAATCGCGCAGCAGCGATTCCAGGAACTGCGCAAAGTTGCGAAGACATTCGTGTTCGACCTGCACGACGAGACGGCCAAGCTGGAAGGTTCGACCAAGGCCCGGGAGATGATTGTGCGCACGGGGCTTCAATACCTGGATAGCCTCGCAAAGGATGCGGGCGGCGATTTGGCGCTGCAACGGGAGATCGCCGCGGGGTACGTGAAACTGGGAGATGCCGAAGGCCTTCCCACGAGCCCAAACCTCGGCAGGGTAGACGAGGCACTGGCGAATTATCGAAAGGCGGGAGACCTTTATGCGCGGATTGCGGCAAAGGACCCCGCCTATCTTCCCGATCTGGCCCGCTACTACTTGAAGTACGCCGCGCTGGTCCGGTTTAACCACGATCTGAACCGTGCGCGGGAACTGTCGGAATCCGCCATTCAATCATTTGATCTCATGCGCGCCAGCCGGCCACTCGACGCACAATCGGCGCAAAGCTATATCGGCGCATGGTGCACCCTGGGCGATATGGAAGAAGACCTTGGCCTGTACCGCAAGGCCTGGATGGATTTTTCGCGCTGCAGGGAACTGGCGCTCGCCCGTTTGAAAGGAGTGCGAGATACGCAATCGCTGTCAAACCTGGCGCAAGCGGACGAGCGTGTGGCTACCGCCGCGCAGGAACTTGGACTGCTGAGCGCCGCGCTGCGGGCATTTGACGAGGGGCAATCGGTGCTGGACGAGATTCTTGCCGCAGAGCCCGGGAATCCAAAATTCCAGCGGCGTCGAACGGTGTTGGAATACTACCGCTCGAAGCTCTACTACACCGATACGAGCGCGCACTTCGGTGATCCGGCCCGGGCGCTTGTCATTGCGAGACGCTACCTGCAGCGAGCCGAGGCAATGGTGCGCAGCGACCCGAACGACACCTCCGCGCAGTTCAGCCGCGCGATTGCGATGTTCCAGGTCTCGTTTTGCCTGCGGGAGTCCGACGCCGCCGCGGCCGTTGCCCTGGCGAGGAATTCCGTGCGCCTTTTTGATGACCTGGTGGCGTCGCGAAAGGGCGGCTATCTCATCCATTCCCGCCGCCTGCGGGCGATGGTGCGATTGGGAGAGGCGCAATTGGCCGCGGGGCAATTACGCGATGCCCTCGATTCGTCTGAATCAGCCTTGTCCGGCGTGCGGCCTCTGGCGGGAAAAAATGCGGCTGAATCCTCGGAGCATATCGTGCTGGTCTCCGCCCTCATCCTGGCTGGACGGACGAATGCGGCTTCCGGGGCTGCGGAGCGCGCCGAAACACTGTTTCACGAAGCCCGCGAAGAAGCGAAATCGATCGCCAGAGATCACGAGCTGGAAAACCTGATTCAGCTGGCAAACGCGGAAAAAGCACTGGGAGATTTCTACGCCCAACAGCGCCGGAACGTGGAGGCGAGGGCTTGCTACCAACGCCTGGGCGGCCTGTGGCAGGATTTCGGTGAATCAAACGAATACGTGGACCGGCAAAAGGCTAGCGCTGCGCGGATGTTGGCTTCGGTTTCCGATGTACGGCCCGGAAAACGGTGATATTCTACAGCGCGCGCGTCTCTTACTTACCGCCCTTTGTGCGGGCTGCATCCACCACGGGTACAGGCTCTACCTTTAATCCCTCGCGCGCCACATCGCCGGGGCTCTCAATAATGAAATCGCCCTCTTGCAACCCGTTGACCACTTCGAGGCGGTCGCCGTAATCCCGGCCCACCACAATCGGCTGCAAGTGCACGGTGTGGTCCGGGCGCACCGTTGCCACCGTTGTCCCCGATGCACCCACAATCAGCGCGTCACTCGGAACCAGAAGGGGCGGGTCCTTGCGAGCATTAATCAGGTCCACTCCAGCGTAGGTACCTGGGAACAGCAGTCCCTCTGCATTTGGGACGTGAACTTCCACCAGCAAAGTACGGCTGGCGGGGTCCAATGCACTGGCTGTTCGCACCACCGTTCCGGCGAAGCTGCGGCCGGGGAGGTTGGAGACGCTCACGCGGGCATTTTGCCCCACTTTGACGGAATTCGCGTAACGCTGCGGAACGTTGACATATACGCGCAGCGTTCCGGTTTGCGCCACGCGGAACAGCAGCGTCGTACCGGCTACCACCAGCGTGCCCACGTCGACGTTGCGCAGGGTAATCACCCCGGTGAACGGAGCCTTCACTGTGCGGTAGCCCTTCATCTTTTCCAGCCGCGCCACGTTAGCCTCGGCGGCGGCAACATTGGCGCGCTGGACGGCGATGGCTTTATCCAGCGATTGTAAATTGGCTTTGCGCGATTCGTACTGAGACTGATATTGATCGAAATCCTGCTTGGAAACCACGCCCTGTGTGGCGAGACTGGTCCAGCGTTGCGCTGTCACGCGGGCGAGTTCCACATCCGTTTTGCCCTGCTGAAAATTGGCCAGAGCCTGGTCCACGGCTGCCTGCGCCTGCAGCAGGTTTGCTCGCGCCTGCCGGCCCTGATCGTCCATTTCCGGGGCTTCTATCTCTGCAATCGGCTGTCCTGCCTGCACACGGTCGCCGATATCCACCATGCGCCGGATAATGTATCCACCTGCTCGCGAAAGGATGGGCGCTTCCGTAATCGCCTGAATATTGCCCGGCAATTCCAGGTTGCTGTTCGACGTGGACCGCCCGACGGTCAATACCTCAACCCGCGGCAGCGCCACCGCTTCCTCGTGCGCCTCGCTCAGGACGAGCGCCTCCCGTTTCTGCAGCGGAATATAGCCGGCGAGAAAGGCGACGACTATCAGGACCGCCACCGTCAGGAATATCGCCCAGATGGTGATACCCGAAGGTCTCCATAGCTGTTGGTGTGGTCCACCGGCAACCGGGCTCTGCAGCTCCTGAAGCTGCTTCTTGAGTTCCAGATTCTCGTTGCGCAGGCGCTCTTCTTCGGAATTGGCCGCCAGGTCCGGTTCCGTGCGCTTAAACACGATTCCACTCCGTATTCAGGGGGTCTTCCAGCCTGATCTCATGGTCCACCGGAGGTTTGGTCCTCAGGTAGCTGTAGATAATCGGGACAACGAAAAGCGTCGTCACTGTGGCGAACATCAGCCCGCCGATGACGGCGCGGCCCAGCGGCGCGTTCTGTTCCCCGCCTTCTCCCAAGCCGAGCGACATCGGCAGCATGCCGAGAATCATCGCCGTAGCCGTCATCAGCACGGGGCGGATGCGGGCATAACCTGCGGCGAGCATGGCCTCCCGTGCGGTGGCCACCACGGTCCTTTCTCCGTTCGCGAAGGTGACCATCAGAATGCTGTTCGCCGTGGCGACTCCAATGCACATGATGGCGCCCATCAACGACGGCACACTCAGCGTCGTTCCGGTGACGAACAGCATCCAGAGAATGCCCGCCATGGCGCCCGGCAGTGCCGTCAAAATGATGAACGGATCCAGCCAGGATTGAAAATTTACCGTCATCAGCAGATAAACCAGTACCACGGCGAAGATCATGCCCAGACCCAGACGGGAGAACGACGTCTGCATGGTTGCAATTTGCCCCCGCAGTTCGAATGTGGTGCCACGCGGCAGACTGGGCTCTTCCTCCTTCATAATTTTTCTCACCTCCGCGCCTACACCGCCTAAATCGCGGCGAGCCACGTTGGCATAGACGTCGAAAACGGGCCAGACGTTATAGTGGTTCACAATTACAGGCGTGTAGGCCCGCTCCACGCTCACCAGGTTCGATAGTAGCTGCGTTGTGCCCACGGCGGCACCGGGATTGCCATAAGCCTGCGAGGCGCCGGCCGGAGCCGCGCCTACGAACGTGTTGCCGGCCGTCGAAGCACCCGCCTGGGAACCTTGCGTGGTGGAATTCACCACGTTCGTCGCCACCGAAATGGGCGTACGCAGTAGTGCATCCAATGAATTGATCCGGTACTGCGGCGTCTGCACTCCGATGTTGTAGTTCACGCCATTGGACCAATTCATCCAGAAATTCGGAGCCACGGTGTTACTGCCGCTCAGTGAGATCAGCATGCTGCTGGTGACGTCGCGCTGCGTAAGGCCCATCTGCGACGCCTTGATCCTGTCTACGTTCAAGCGCAACTCCGGCTGCTCCGCTACTTGATGAACGTGAACGTCGGCGGCCCCCGGAATATGAGATATCCGCGTGGCCAGCTTCTGCGCGATCTTGTAGTTCGCCTCGGCATTCCGTCCCACTACCTGCAAATCGATGGGACTGGGAATGCCAAAGTTGAGAATCTGGCTGGTGATGTTAGCCGGTTGGAAGAAGAAGACCATGTCTGGGAATTTATCGCGGAGACGCTTCCGCAGCCGTACTTCGTAGTCACGGGTGGAGCCATGCTTTTCTTTGTTCAGCGAGATCTGAATTTCTCCATCGGCGCTGGAGATGGTGGGAATGTCCCCCTGCGCAATCGCCGGCCAACTGTTCGGAATTCCGATGTTATCAATCAGGGTTTCGATTTCTTCCGCGGGGATGACCGCCCGGATCTCGCGCTCCAAAGCCGCGAATCGCGCTTCGGTCTCCTCAATGCGGGTCCCGGCCGGGGCGCGCGCATGCAGGCGCATCTGTCCGGAATCCACATTCGGGAAGAAATCCTCACCGACCAGTGTCACCAGCCCAAGGGAGGCGACGGAAATTCCCATGAACGCCGTCAATACGCGCCCGCGGTGCCGCAGCGACCAATCGAGCAATCCCATGTAGCGGTAGCGTAATTTCTCGAAGAGAACGTTGAAGACATGGTGCGCGCGCCAGAACGGACCCTTGCCGGGGTGCGCTTCTTCATCCTGATAAATCTCCACTTCCGATTGCAGCAGGTAGGCCATCATGGTGGGCACCAGGGTCCGCGACAGCAGATAAGAAGCCAGCATCGCGAAAACCACGGCCATGGCAAGCGGCGTGAAAAGATACCGCGCGGTTCCGGTGAGCAGTAGCACGGGCACGAAAACAATACAGATGGATATTGTCGCCACGAACGTGGGGACCGCAATCTGCGAAGCTCCATCCAGCACCGCCCGGATCAGCGGCTTGCGCATCGCGATATTCCGGTGCGTATTCTCAATCTCCACGGTGGCGTCATCCACCAGGATGCCCACGGCCAGCGCCAGGCCCCCCAGCGTCATCACGTTGATGGTGTGCCCCAGCATGTTCAAAATAAACAGCGATGTGAGGATCGAAAGCGGAATGGAAATGCAGACAATGAGGGTGCTGCGCCAGCTTCCCAGAAACAACAGAATCATCAGGCCGGTGAGACCTCCGGCAATCAACGCTTCCCGCACTACTCCCTCAATGGAGGCGCGTACGAACACCGATTGATCGGCCAGCGGGACCACTTTCAACTCCGGAGGGACATTCGCCAGAATGCGGGGCAGGGCAGCCTTCACGGCATTCACGATGGCGAGTGTAGAGGCCTTGCCGTTCCGGGTAATGGTAATCAGGACGCCGCGCGATCCATTCGTGCGGACAATGTTATTTTGCACGTTGAACCCGTCGTGGACCTGGGCCACGTCTTTGATGTAGACCGTTGCGCCATTCACTGTCTTGATAGGCAGATTGTTGAGATCGCTGAGCAGCAGCGGACTGCTGTTGACCCGCACCTGGTATTCGGTCTGTGCCAGCTTGGCCGTGCCCGCCGGCAGAATCAGATTCTGCAGGTTCAGCGCATTGGACACATCAATCGGCGAAAGCTGCTTGGCGTAAAGCTCATCGAGATTCAGGTCGACCATTACGGCGCGCTGCTTGCCGCCCATGGGATACGAGACCGAAGCGCCCTGCACGGTGCCCAGCGGCGTGCGAATGAAATTGTTGCCGATGTCGAAGATTTCCTGCTCGCGCAATGTCTTGCTCGAAAGCCCGAGCTGCAGAATGGGAACGCTGGCCGCATCGTATTTCAGAATATTGGCAGGAAACATTCCCGGAGGCATCTGCCGCAGCGAGGTCTGCATAGTCGCAGAAACCTGCGCCACCGCCATGTCGACCAAAACATTCGGATGGAAGAAGATCCGCACGACGGCATAACCGTTGTATGACTGCGATTCAATGTGTTCCACGTCGTTCACGTTCGACGTGAGGCTGCGCTCAAAATTCGTGACGACCCGTTTCTCCATCTCCTCCGGCGAGAGTCCGTTATAGACCCAGAGCACACTGACGATGGGGATGTCGATATAGGGGAAGATGTCCACGGGCATGGTAACGATGGCTGATCCGCCCAGGATGGCGATCAGAATGGACATTACTACGAAGGTGTACGGGCGGCTAAGGGCTAGCCTGACGATCCACATGGGCGTTCGACTTCCAGGGGCAGTATATCAAACGGCCCCCAGCGCACCCTTTTTTACGGGTGAACTAACGGCCTCCATTTGCAAACGGAGGTATACTCTTAAACGGGAGTATCTTCTCATGAACACGTTCGCGCGCTCCACCTCTGTAGTTCTTGGCGCTTGTCTGGTTTGCTCCACATCCTTCGCACAAATGGCTATTTCCGCCCGCTCGGGAATGGTTCATTATTCGGAAGGTGAGGTCGCCATAGCCGGCCAGCCGCTTGATACGAAGTTCGGCCACTTTCCTGACGTCAAGGAAGGCCAGGTATTAACGACTACCGAAGGCCGCGCGGAGATTCTGCTCACTCCCGGCGTGTTCTTGCGCGTCTCCGAGAACAGCTCAATCAAGATGATCTCCAGCCGCCTGATCGATACGCGTGTGGAACTCCTCTCCGGGTCCATGCTGGTGGAATGTGCCGAGTTGCAGAAGGATAACTCCGTCACCTTTATCTACAAGGACGCTGAGGTGGCTTTTCACAAGAAGGGACTGATGCGGATTGACTCGTCCGACGACATGCTTCGCGTCTACGACGGCGAGGCCCTGGTGACCAAAGCAGGAGAGACACTGACCCTCAAGGAAGGGAAAGAAACACTGCTCTCGGGCGTGATTTCTCCCGAGAAGTTCGACAACAAGATCGGCGATCCTTTCTACCGCTGGGCCAGCCGGCGCGCCGGTGACCTGGCGGTTGCCAATCTCTCGGCGGCGAAGTCTCTGCAGGATAACGGCGGCGGTTGGCTCTCCAGCGGCTGGATGTGGAATCCGATGTTCGGATCTTTCACCTACATTCCATACCGCGGTTACTACAATAGCCCTTTCGGTTATAACTACTATTCGCCAAGCTATGTTGTCCGGGTCTACGAGTCCATCCGTCCCGTGACGAACGCGGTCAACATGGGTGGCGGCGGCTTCGGCGGCGGTATAGACCGGTCTCCGCAATACAACTCGAATCTCGGATATAACACCGCAACCCGGTCCTCGCCTGGTTATTCGGCTCCGGCTGCGGTCTCTTCCGGCGCAGGAAACGCGGCTGCAGCTTCGGCTCCGGCTGCCGGCGGGCGGGGCGCCGATACGGGTGGCGGACGCAGTTCCGGCGGACGCGGCAGGTAACGATACACAGTACAGTGAGGATCGCGATAGACCTCTTCATATCGCTTATCCTCACTCACGGTCTTCCGGAGCAAACGCATCCGGTCTTCATGTAGGTCGCGAGAATAGTCGGAATCGGTCAGCAGCAGGTAGCCCAGAGACTTGTCCCGCGCCATGGCTGGGGTAGCCTTCACAAATGCCTCGATTCCGGCGTCGTCGGAATGGAACAGCAGATCCGGAGGAATCGGACTGCCTACGGCATGCCTGCCGGTATAGAGATTCAACATGACGTCGTCGTAGGCGAAAAATTCCGCTGTTGGATCGGTGTTCGTCTTGATCCATTGGAAAACCGGCAGATGCGTCGCTGTCCAGTCCCGGCGGCTCTCCAGCAGCGATGGCATCAGGATAGCCAAGCCCGCATAAGTAAACCAGAGGAACAAGCAAACATATCCCATAGCGGTCCCGCCCAGGAGAACCGCAGCAATTCTTTCTTCACGCTTTGGCTTGCGTAGAGCGGTCGCCAGCATGCCGAAGAGGTGCCTCATTTCTGTAACCCACCCGGCCAGCAGCAGTGGATACAACGCGTACACAAATCGTGGGCTTGGCGGATAGTGCCATAGCAAGAGCATGACGGATGCGCCCAGCGCGTAAGCCGCGAATTGATAGCGGCGTGTCGACTTCACCAGGCGGTAGGCTCCCATCAGAGCGGCAAAACTCGTGATACGGGAGAGCTGTACAGCCCAGAAGCCCTCGTCAGGATTGAAGATCAGCAGCCGCCCTGTGGCAGAGAAAAACGCCTCCAGATTGGTCCAGAACAAAACCGGCAAATCCTTCAAATGGACATGTTTCAGGTGAAAACCTAAATAATTGGTGTAATAGAGGCCGGTTGCGTCGGTCATCGAAGCCTGGTGCAGCCGCGCCCAGACCTGCCAGCAAGCCAGAATGGGCAACATGGTACATACGAACCAGACGGCATCTCTTCGCCGCCCGCGCAGCCAGAAGCACAGAGGCACGGTCAGCGCCAGGGGCAATGCCAGGGATCGCAACAGGAACGCGGCTCCCGCCAGCAGTCCGAGTCCCCAGCCGGGAATGTCGTCGCGTTCGGCGAGGATCAAGATCGTCAAGAGCAAAACGCTGAACGCCAGTTCCGACATCAGGGACAGGCTCAGCAGCACCGTCATCACGTTGAACCCGACGGCGGCGGTGATAATCCAGCTCCACCAATTGCTGAACCCGAAGTCCCGAATCACCCGATGCACCAGAAGCAGGTAAAACGGCATCATCCCCCACGCGATCAGCGCTGCCCACTGCAGGTTGCGGGGGAACACCGGATCCAGTTTCCAGGCAACCGAGAGCAGGGCGGGGAACAGCGGAGGATACTTGGTCTGAAACGGCTCACCGGGATAGCTCAGCAGACGATATCCCTGGCCGGTTGCCAGGGACTTCGCGCTTTCCCAATAGATGGCATCGTCGTGATGGACGCCGAGTTGCGGCATGTCACGGTTCCACCAGGCAAGCATGGCTGAAGGCAGCAGAATGAGAATTAACAAAACTGCCTGTTTCATGTGAAGACCTAGAGTATCATTCAAAGGTGAAACTAACCTTCTGGGGCGCGGCTCAAACAGTTACTGGTTCCATGCATCACCTCACTGTGCAAGACCGGCAGTATCTGCTGGATTGCGGCACCTACCAGGGACGCCGCCAGGACGCACGGGAACGTAACAGCCACCTTCCGTTTTCCGCGGCCAATATCGATGCGGTGGTTCTTTCCCACGCCCATATAGACCACAGCGGGAATCTGCCCACTCTCACGAAGAATGGATTTACCGGGCCCATCTATACCTCGCCCGCTACGGCAGACCTGTGCGAACCGATGCTGCTGGACTCGGCGCACATTCAGGAGAAAGATGCCGAGTTCATTAATAAGCGGAGCTGGCGGCGGAAGAAATTGCTTGGCAAGAACACTGAAGACCGCGAGATCACACCGATCTACAGCGTTGCCGATGCCGGACAGGTGCTGCAGCGATTCCAGCGCGTCCAGATGCACGCGCCCGCTACCGTAGGTCCCGGCGTTACCTACCATTCCGTAGACGCGGGCCACATGCTCGGTTCCACCTCAGTGGTCCTGGAACTGGAGGAAGCCGCGGCAAAAACAAGGCTGGTATTCTCAGGCGATGTGGGCCGTCCCAATTTGCCCGTGATTCCAGATCCAGAACAATGCTCCGAATGCGACTACCTCATCATGGAGAGCACCTATGGGGACAGGCTGCACCAGGACATGGGTGTGGTGGAGGATAAACTGGCTGCCGCCATCAATCGGGCCGCCAACCGCGGCGGACGAGTCATTGTTCCCGCATTTGCCGTGGGAAGAACGCAGCAACTTGTCTTTGTCCTGCATCAGCTCATCAATCAGCAGAAGATCCCGTCGATTCCCATGTTCGTGGACAGTCCACTAGCTTTCAGAACGACAGAGGTGTTCCGCCGGAGCCCGGAATACCTCGATGCCGAAACCAATGCGTTCTCACAGAAGGGCGAGGATCCTTTCGGGTTCAAACGTTTGCGGTATGTCGAGAGTGTGGAAGAATCCAAGGCGCTGAACGACCTTCGCGGGCCGATGGTAATCATTTCGGCGTCCGGAATGTGTGAGGCGGGACGCATCCTCCACCACCTCAAAAACAACATAGAAAATCCCCGAAACATGGTGCTTATTACCGGATTTCAGGCGGAATTTACACTGGGCCGGAAGATCGTTGAGCAGCAACGGGAAGTATCCATCTTCGGGGAACCGATGAGGCTGCGGGCCGAAGTGGTCAAGCTAAACGAACTTAGTGGACACGCCGACCAGCGGGGCTTGATTCAGTGGATGAAGCCCGCGGCGCGCGGGTTGAAAAAGGTCTTTCTCGTGCACGGAGAAATCACGGCGCAGAAAGCGTTGGCGGCTGCCATCCGGGAGCAATTGAACGTACCGGTGGAAATTCCGTCGCGAGGGCAATCAGTTGAACTTCTCGGGAGCGCATGAACAGTCTGATACTGCAGTATGCCTACTTACAGGTTCTTGACCTGCTTACAACTGTGGCATTTCTGATTAACGGCGTACAAGAAGCCAATCCCCTGGTGAGAGGAATGATGCGTTTTACATCCTCCCCAGTGGCTGGGTTGTTGTTGGTGAAGTTGGTGGCCCTGGCACTCGGCGTTTATTGCTGGCGCGTCGGTAAATACCAGTTGCTGGGCCGCATCAACATCCTGTTCGCGCTGCTCGTTGCCTGGAACATGCTGGCGCTGATCGCCGGGTCCGCCAGCTAAATTACCAAAGAATTCGCAAGACTACCTGGAAATTGCGCGCGTCGGAATCTGTGTCCGCATAGTAGCCGAAGGTAGAGGGGCTTGCCAGAACCCGGCCGGGGTTGGTGAACGTCGTATTGTTGAAGACGTTGTACGCTTGCACCTGCATGCGCAGCCGCACGGTCTCCGTGAGGTTGAAGGTTCGTCCCACCATCCAGTCCGCCTGAAGAAAGGGATTCAAGCGCAGCGTGTTGCGGCCCAGGGTCCCGAAGCTTCCCACCAGCGGCGCGGAGAGACCGGAGCCGACCACTTTGTTCGGGTTCTTGTCTCCGGCGCCGGGATCGGCGGTGAATTGCAATCGCGTGACTCCGTCGGCATTGGGCCGTACATTCCCCAGGCCTCCGAGCAGGGAAGTGTCCGCCAAGCCCAGGCGCGAGCCCGCCAGCAGCGTGATGGGTACGCCCGACTGCGCTTGGAAAGTCCCGTCAAATTGCCAGTCTTTCGCGATCCGGCGCAGCAGGGGATTCTGTATTCCGAAAGCCTGCGTCGATTCGAAGGTATGCGTTATGACCAGCCTTTGCGGCAGGTCGAAGGCCGATACTGCCCGATTATTGCGATTGTCGAAGGGGTTTTGCTGTCCGGCGCCGTCGTTTGGAAAGCCGCCCTGCGCGTCGGAGACGTCATCGATGGATTTGGAAACAGTATAGGCGACGGTAAATCCGTACCCCGATGAAATGAGTCTTCGCAAGTAAAACTGCGCCGAATGGTAATTGGAGTTTGCCGAAGAATCGGTTAGGGTAACCGCGTTGAACCTTGGGTCGAGTCGTCCACTGGCCGAGTTCACTCCATTCAACAGCAGGCTGACGCGATCAAATTCGCCGGCGGACTGCATGGCTTGTTCTTCGGCGGAAGACGCAGGCGCAGTGAAGAGCCCGGGTGCAATGGTGTTGACGGGGCGCTGCCGCTGCAAATAATTTCCCTTCACTCCGACGTAGGATCCACGGAAGAGCAGCTGCAAGGGAAGAGTCCTCTGCACCGTGAGGCTCCACTGTTGAACCTGCGGATTCCTGACGCCGCGGTCCACCGGTGTGATGGATCCAAAATTACGGATATCTTCCGGAAAGGAGCCCACGGCGGAACGGCTCTGGCGCTGGAACATCGATGTCCCGGCCACCAGGTTGGCAAAGCTGTTATTGCCGCTGATCTGCGTCCCCGTGAGGTCGAACTGATACATGAAGGGCGGAAGTGCGCGCAGGTTATTTGCCGTCAGACCCAGAAAAAGAAAATCGTATAAGATGCCGTAGCCGCCGCGGAGGGTAAATTTCCCGCCCCTCGGATTCCAGGCAAAGCCGGCTCGCGGGCCCCAGTTCCAACTTGGAGCCACCGTGGCTCCCCCCACTGCGAAGGCGCCAAGGGGACCTACGCCCGCTTCACCAATGGCGCCGGTGGAACTGAGGTCGAGGTTCGAAATCAGGTTATTCACTTCCGTGATGGACCCCGCATACTCCAGCCGCAGGCCGAGGTTAAAGGTGAGGTGCGGCCGGAAGCGGTAGTCGTCCTGCACGTAGAAATTGGGATTCCAACCGCGCAGGCCGCGGTACGAATTCCCGAAGCGCTGGGTGAAACTCAAAGGCTCGCCGTTCAGGAAATCCTGCAGCGTGGCGAACCGGAACACGCCGCGAAGATTTATATCGGTGGAACTGTTCGATTGGGTCCTGTTCACTTCGGCGCCCACTTTCCATTGGTGGGCACCCGCGTTATAGGTCAGGCTGTCGGCGTATTGGAACGTATTCTGCCGCCTGGAATTCGGTATTCCCGGGTTCCAGCCGAATGCCGAAGTGCCGTCGTTGAATTCAATCGAAGGTCCACCCAAGGGATAGATCGGAGGCAGCGTAGCGACGCTGCGCGCGAACGAAGCCAGGAAGTGATTTACGGTCCGAGGCCCTAGAATCCGGGTGTGCGAGACGGTGGCATTGACCGGGGTGTTCGCATTCGATGAACCGCGCGTCGGCAGGTTGGAATTGGGAGAAAACGTGGTAGCCGCGGACCGGAAAACATAGTCCGCATATCCAAATCGCGCATAAAAGTAATCGTTCTGGCTGATGTTCCAATCCAGGCGGCCGGAGGCGCCATAGAAGTCGGCCCGCTGCGGCGACGGATTCGTCTTGGTGCCGTCCGCCGTTACGGGCACTTGCAGCTTCTTGAGCAGCAGTGCCGCCGTCGGATCAATGACTCCAGTCAGTTCGTCCTCGCTGACTACGTTTGCGACGCGCGTACTTCCCGAGCCGCGCGTAATGATTTTTTGGTAGCTTCCGAAGAAGAAGACGCGGTCCCGGCGCAGCGGTACTCCCGCGGTCAATCCGAAATCGTGGCTGTTGATCGGCGTGGACGCCCCGGTGCGGTCGAAGTAATCCCGCGCATTTAACGCGCCGTTGCGAAAGAACTCAAACAAACTCCCGTGAAACTGATTGCTTCCGCTCTTGGTCAGAATCTGCACCTGCGAGCCTGAGTTCCGCCCGAACTCGGCGCCGGGGTTGGTGGTGATGAGATTGAACTCGCGCACGGCATCAATCGGAACCGTCTGCAGTCCCATGACACCGCCGGTGATCACATCGGTGGCTGTCGCATTGTCCAGTGTGATGTTGTTGGCCCGGCCCCGATTGCCATTGGCGCTGAAGCTGCCCGGGTTTTGAACGTTGCTGCGCGGCAGTTCGGCCGTTACCCCCGGCGCGGTTGCCGCCAGCGATAGAATTGTGCCGCCTCCCAACGAGAGCGGCCCTCGCACCGTGCCAATTGGCAGCGCCGCAATCTGATCGGCTTGCAGGGCCGTCTGCAATTGGGGGTTGACCACGTTCACCGGTTTGGCGGGGAGACGTACACTGATGCGCTGCCCGGAAGGCCGAATCTGCAGGATGACTTCTACGGTGGTAGTGATGCCGCTCTGCACCTGCGCCTCCGCCAGAAAGGCCGAGAACGACGCATACTCCACCTTGACATCGTAGTTTCCGGGAGCCAGCTGCCGGAAGACGGCCACTCCATCCGGACCGGAGGATGTCAGCCGCGTCGACTGCATTTCCTGATTCCTGATGCCGACGCGCGCCTCTGGAATTGAGGAATGCGTCGGATCGCTCACTCGAATTTCGATGTCTCCCGTAATCTGCCCTTGTAAAACAAAGGGGAAAACGCAAACGGCGAAGAGTAGTGCGGCTCGGGTTTTTCGGCGCAGGCGCATTCAGTATGGCTTTAAATTAGTATGGCTTTAAAAAAGATATAATTCCAGGTTGCAGGGCCGCCGTGCGTTTCTCGCACAGCCGGATATTTTCCACGGTACTTGCCAGATTACGCATCCCACCCTTCAATTTCTCCATTCTCCCACTGAAAAACGATTCCACGTCGCGCCTCTGCTGTTCAGTGCAAAAACCCGCGGCGGTCAGCGGAAGTTGCGCTGCAAACGGAATTCCCCTGGCACCCGGAAGTCTGGCGTTCAGCTCGTCGAAATGAGATTTCACAAAATCCCATACGACCGGCCTTGTCTCCTTGCGCGATGGCGTCAAAAGAGACGTCAGCTCCCTAGGTTCCAGGTCCCTGGCAAACAGTAACTCCAGCGCCGAGCGCGCCAGGGCGGGATCTCCAAAGGACTTTAACCCGCTCACGATCTGGATCCGTTCGCGTTGCAGCTTGCTGCGCCTCAACTCCGCCACCAGACGGTTGAAGAAGACCTTATCGCCATTCCAGGCGGCTATCGACAATGCCGTTGCGACCAGATCTGGATCCACTGCCTGGCGGTCGTCGAGCCAGGCCGTCGCCAATCGCGTTCCCTCATCGCGCAGCGCCGTGTCTGCGCCGGAGATGGCCACCAAAGGAAGCAGGGCTGGCCGCAGCAGCCTATCATCGCCGGACTCACCACTCTTCGGAGACCAACCCAGCGAACGAGCCCGAGCGCCGTAAGCTGATTGAATCAGCCTCCCAAGGTTCGGCCGGTATTCAGGCGGCGTTAATTCAGCCGCTGCCGCGATCATGCCAATCGTCGCCTGCACGATATGCCGGTCGGGATCGCCGGCGAAGCGTACACTGGTGCCAAGGGCGTCGGCGGCATTCAGTAACCCGCCTGAGAATAGCGCGCTGGTGTCATTCAATATCCCAAGCTGTTCGGAAGTGTTCAGTTGCGGCATGCCATTCCGCATCAGCTTCGCAAGCCAGGGCCCGTCATATGCCGTCCTGTAGTAACCGGCGCCGTTCTGGTTGGACATCACCCAGGAAGGGCATTCTTTCGATCCCTCCAAGACGAAATCCTGGGACTGTCGAGTCACCGTGACGCATTGCCGCTCCGCTGCCGTTCCAGCACTCCGCGTGAGGCAAACAGGAATTTTCCAAATGCTCTGCGTGGAGCCTTCAGAACCGAGTGGAAGATACCGCTCCTGCCGCAAATGTACTACGGGCGCCGACTTCGCCCCGCAGGAAACGTCGATGTGGAGCAGCGGCGTCCCACCCTGGTTCAAAAAGCTGGAAAATAAGCTGCCCACGTCCTTTCCGGCAGCAGTGTTGAGCGCGGCAAGAAAGTCGTTCGCATCGGCGTTCTTCCAGGCATGCCGGGCCAGGAACAATTGCACACCCCTCTGAAAGACTCCCGCACCCAAGTAGTTCTCAAACATTCTGATAACCGCCGAGCCCTTCACATAAGTAATCCCGTCGAACGCGTTCGCGATGTCACCCGGCACCTCAATCGGCTGCCGGATGGTACGCGCGGAGACCAGCTTGTCGGAATTCATCGCGCTATTCCGGCTGACGGCGGCGTCGAGATTCACTTTCCAATCGGGCCGGAGCTCCATCAGCATCTTGGACGAAAGCCAGCTCGCAAACGCCTCGTTCAGCCAGATGTCGTTCCACCAGGCCGTGGTCACCAGATCGCCGAACCACTGGTGGGAAATCTCGTGCGCCATCACGGAAACGCGGTCCCTCTCCCTGACTTCGGTGTCCTGTTGTGGCGGCGTGAGCAGAAGGCTGCTGCCATAAGCGATCATGCCTGCGTTTTCCATTGCGCCCCAGGCCGTGGTCAAGGGGACGGCTACCTGATCGAGTTTTTCGTAAGGGAACGGAACCGCAAAGTATCTCTCCAGTGCTTCTACAATCTTCGGACTTTGGGCCGCCGCAGACGCCGCTTCGGCGGCTCGTCCTCGTGGAACGATGATGCGCAGCGGTACGCCGTTGCGGCCCGCCTTTCCGGCATCTACCACGTCGAAGGGGCCAACTGCCAGGGCCACCAGGTAGGAAGGCAGCGGCTTGCTCTCCGCAAATTTCACCGCCTTCAACCCTCCTGATTCGGGCTCCTCCGACATCATCGGCGCATTGGAGAAAGCGCGCAGTTTTTCGGGAACGTGCAGAGTGATGCGCCAGGGCGTCTTGAACGAGGGTTCGTCAAAGCAGGGAAATGCCCTGCGCGCGGTTACCGGTTCGAATTTACTGAACAGGTACCAATCGCCGTTGTAACGCTGCTGAAATAGCCCGTCGGTAAGGATTCGGCTGACTTGGCCCCGGTAAGAAATATGAATCGATCCTCTTCCCGGCGGCAACGGCGCGGGCGACCGCAATCCCACCAGGTCGTTCTCGTGCGCATCGGCGTTCATCGCCGTTGTACTGGACGGAGATTGAAAGTGCACCGATTGGATTTCCAGTGCGTTGGCGTGGATCCAGATCACGGAAGTTGGCCGGCGCACGTCGACCTCGATGTCGATGCGGCCCTCAAATGGATCCTCGCCCGGCAGCAGCTTCAGGTCCACCACATATCTAACGGGTTGCACGGCGTCGGGCAAACGCAGTTTAGGGACCGCAGTTTGCGAATGAGCGGGCAGCAGATACAACAATCCCAGCAACCAAAGACCGCGAGACATTCCTCTCATGTTCACACATTATTGGCGCGAAGCGATGCCTTCCCGGAACTCGCAGTGCTTCCGGAACCCCAGCCGTTCGTAGACGCCAATCGCAGGCTGATTTTGCTGCCGGACATTCAATGCGATGGTGCGGATACCCTTTCCAGCAAGGGTCGAAACCACGGCACTGGTGACCCGTGCGGCCAAACCCAGTCCCCGCCGATCCCGTCGCGTGTAGACATTTCCCAGCGCGGCCACCTGCTCCCGCTCCGAAACCAGGTGCGTCCCGGCCACGGCGATCAGATTGTCGCCTTCGGCAATTCCGAAGAATACTCCGCCGGACATGGACGCGGCGGCGAAATAGTCCGGCGACTCCCCTGATTCCTTGCCATCCGCATAGAGGGATCGGACCCGGCCCAGGTCGGCTGGCTCTAACCGGATCGTCTTCGCCGGCGATGCAGGACGAAAATCGTCTGGATGTATCGCCATTCTCCAGTCTGCTTTTTCGCCGGTAATCCGGAAGCGTGTTTGAATTAACGGAATCATATCGGGCTGCACATGCAGGGAGAGCTCCGGCTCGATGGCAATCTCGCTTATCAGGGGAGCCGCCAGATCGGGCGGTCCGGTTATGAAAAGAATCGGCGGCGATAACCCGCGATAGATCATGGCCAGCGCGCGCCTGTCTCCCGGAGTCCAGTGCCAGGAACATTGCAGCGCCGGCGCGGGGTCCAGGTCTCCCAAAGCGTAGGCGCACCAAACCGGGTCAGACTGTAGAATGGCGCGGGCAATTGCCAGGTCGAAAAGCTGCGCCATCAAAATCTGTCGATGATTGTCTTTGCGATTTCGATTCCTTTCTCGCGGCCCTCCGGCAACTGCCGCAGGTCGATCATGAAGCCGTTGTCGCCCTTGCGTACGGTCATCAGCGCATTCAGCGGTCCCATGACGGCCTCGTCCCAGGGCCCCGGCACTTTTTCCGGCTTTACGCCGCCGCTTAGCGCGGTACCCAGATTCAGGCCCGTGATGGCAGCCATGGC
Organism: Bryobacteraceae bacterium; assembly: GCA_040002435.1. Classification (GTDB taxonomy): domain Bacteria; phylum Acidobacteriota; class Terriglobia; order Bryobacterales; family Bryobacteraceae; genus JANXXV01. The sequence continues at coordinate 5,648 of JBDUEM010000006.1, read as the reverse complement.
ATCGCCGCGGTAAAACGTCACCACCATGATGGGTATGGTGCCATCGTTCACGGCCGCGCCCATGCTTTTCACCACACCTTCGATCTCCTTCAAGTGCCCTGCGACGTCATCGTCCTTTAGGTTGGATTTCCCCAGTGCTTTCAAACGCGATTCTGCCTGTTCCGCACTCGCTTTGGCTGCGGACGCTGGAGCATAGTAGTCGCAGTGTTCTTCGGATCCGCGCGATCCTCCATCCACGCGTTCGAGGGGCATTCCCAAAATTCGTTCGGCCTCCTGCTTTGTCAACATCAGGCAGCCGTCTCTCCGTTCACCTCTGTATGGTTTGCTCTGGGCCGCCTTTTCCAGCGCGGCGCCGACGTCAACGCCGGTCTTTTCCTTGAAGTCCGCCATCTTCTCCGTTACCTTCGCCTTGGCGTAATAATAGACACCGGCGAGCGCAGCCACGCCCAACACCGCGCATACCAGGAAGGCGATCAGCAGGAATGGCAATACGGAGCTGCTCTTTGCCGGCGGCAACGGCGCGGGAGGGGCCGCATACACGGGGGGCGCGTCCTGCACAGGCGCCGCACCGCCGGAAACCGGGCTGCCACACTGCTGGCAGAAACTCGAGCCAGCATTCAGGGCGCCGCCACATTTTACGCAAAAATTGGCCATTGGCTGCTTTCTCCAAAAGACCATCTTTGCAGAACAGACAATATTCTGCTGAAATTCCACCGCAAGGATCGGATAGCGCCACCTGCGTGGACGACTCTACGATTGGGAGGTGAATACATCTGCCATTGACTGGACCGCTGCCGGAGACTCTCTCGGATCCCGCGGCTTCGCCCTCCTGCCTGGAATTCTCTGCGCACCGGAGTGCGAGTCCCTCATCGCCCTCTACGCAAATCTGGATCTGTTCCGCAGCCGCATCGACATGGCCCGGTTCCGTTTCGGCCGCGGCGAATACCAATATTTCCGCTACCCGCTACCGCCTCTGATCGAGAGGCTTCGCCAGGAGCTCTACCCGCAGCTTTCACCCATCGCGAACAGGTGGGCCCAAACGCTCGGGACCGAAGATCTTCCCACTAACCTGGACGAGCTCACCGCGCTATGTCATCGCCGCGGACAGCAGCGTCCCACACCCCTGCTGCTGCACTATAAAACGGGTGATTACAACTGTCTCCACCAGGACGTCTACGGCGAGACCACATTTCCGCTACAAGTTGTCGTTTTCCTGTCCGAACCCGAGACGGATTACACCGGCGGAGAATTTCTTCTCACAGAACAGATTCCCCGTGCCCAATCCATGGGCCGCGTGCTCCGTCCGCGTCAGGGTGACGCCGTGGTAATCACCACCCGCTACAGGCCCACGCAGGGAAAACGGGGCGCCTATCGGGTCAACGTTCGGCACGGCGTCAGTGAAGTGACAGGCGGTGAGCGTTGGACACTGGGTATCATCTTTCACGATGCTGAATAGCCAGATCTCCATCCCGGTGAATCAGCCATTCCCCTGGCGGCAAACGCTGGCCTACCTTTACTGGCGCGGCACGCCAGGGCTTGACGTCATCGAGGAGGACCGGTACACGCGCCGCACCGCCAATGGGCCTGTGACCGTGCACTATGACCCCACTCAGGCGAGCCTGATCTGCGATGCGCAGGAAGCAGGCCGTGTCCGCACCCTGTTTGACACCGGCTGCGACATTTCCGCCATCGAAAGCGCCTTCGCCGGATGCCCGGTCCTCGGACCCCGATTACAGCAAGTTCCCGGACTGCGCATCCCCGGATGCTGGGAGCCTTTCGAGCTTTGCCTCCGCGTCATTCTGGGCCAGCAGGTCAGCGTGAAGGCGGCAGCCACGTTCATGCGGCGCCTCGCTGAGGTCTCCCCAAACTTCGTGCCCGAAGAAATTGCGAAATCAAATCTCAACTCCGTCAGAATTCCGCAGCGGCGGATTGATACCCTGCGGTCCGTGGCTCATGCGGTCGCCGCCGGAGAGTTGAATCTGCGGTCGTGGAAAGAGGCAGCCGTCATCCTGCAGAAGATTCCGGGGATTGGGCCATGGACCATCGACTACCTGGCCATCCGCCTCGGGCGTGACTGTGACGCATTCCCGCAGAGCGACCTCGGTCTGTTGCGGGCCGCTGGTTTCGCCGACCCGCGCGCGCTGCTGCACAGGGCAGAGCAATGGCGCCCCTATCGCGCCTATGCTGCTATGTACCTTTGGGCCGTTCAGCATGATGTAATAGGACTCGAATCATGATCTCTCCGGAAACCCTCTCCCGCCGATCTTTCCTGGCCGCCGCTGGAGCCGCCACCGCGATCCCCGCATCAGCGAAGAAGAAGAAACTTCCGGTGGGTCTGGAACTCTACTCGGTCCGTGATGAGCTAAAACAGGACCTGGTGGGCACTGTTCGTGCGGTTGCCAAGATCGGCTACGAAGGCGTCGAATTCTACGCGCCCTACTTCGATTGGACCCCTGAATACGCCAGGCAAGTCAGACGGCTTCTGGACGATTCCGGCATCCGGTGCTTTTCCACGCACAACGGGGCAAAGTCATTTCTCCCGGAAAATATCGCTCACGCCATCGAGATCAACCAGATCATCGGAAGCAAGTACATCATTATGGCCAGCGCGGGACAGGTCCAGGGCATTGACGGCTGGAAGAAGGTGGCCGAAACCCTCACCGCAACTTCGGAAAAGTTGAAACCGCTGGGCCTGCGCACCGGATTTCACAATCACAAAGCGGAGTTCGTTGCCACGGACGGCAAACGTCCGATGGACGTGTTGGCAACAGGGACGCCGAAAGACGTTGTTCTGCAACTCGACGTGGGCGCCTGCCTGGAAGCTGGTGCGGATCCCATTGTCTGGATCAAATCGAATCCCGGCCGCATTGTCTCCATGCACTGTAAAGACTGGTCGCCGGACGCTGCAAAGGGTTACCGCGTCTTGATCGGCGAGGGCGCCGTACCCTGGAAAAACCTTCTGCGCGCCGCTGAGAAAACCGGCGGCATCGAATACTATCTGGTAGAACAGGAGGGCAGCGACTATCCGCCGATAGACACGGCTGCGCGCTGCCTGGTCGCCTTCAGGAGACTGCACAACTCATAAAAATGGAATACGTCAAATTAGGTTTAACCGGTACGGCGGTGTCCCGCATCTGCCTGGGCACCATGACCTACGGTTCCAGAAGTTGGCGCGAGTGGGTTTTGGAATTGAAGGAAAGCCGTCCCTTCATTCAACGCGCGCTTGAACTGGGTATCAATTTCTTTGACACCGCCGACATGTATTCCCTCGGCGCCAGCGAAGAGGTCCTCGGCAAATGTCTCAAGGAAATTGGTACGCCGCGGGATCGCCTGGTGCTCGCCACCAAGGTGTTCAATCCCATGGGCGACGATCCCAACCTGCAGGGCCTGTCCCGTAAGCACATCATGCACGCGATTGACGATAGTCTGCGCCGCCTCGGAACCGACTACGTCGATCTCTACCAGATTCACCGCTTCGACTATCACACGCCCATTGAGGAGACCATTCAGGCTCTGCATGATGTAGTCAAGGCGGGGAAGGCGCTCTATCTCGGCGCATCTTCCATGTATGCCTGGCAGTTCGCGAAGATGCTTTACAAGGCCGATGAAATGGGACTCACGCGATTCGTCACAATGCAGAATCACTACAATCTCATCTATCGCGAAGAGGAGCGTGAGATGAATCCGCTTTGCCGTGAGGAAGGCATTGGGCTCATTCCGTGGAGCCCGTTGGCCCGCGGCTTCCTCGCCGGCAACCGCCGCGCGGAAGACTACGGCGAAACTTTACGCGCCAAAACCGACGACTACGCGCAGAAGCTCTACTATCAACCGTCCGACTTCACGGTTGTGGAGCGGGTAAGCGAAATTGCCGCGAAGCGCGGCGTATCGAATTCGCAGGTAGCCTTGGCATGGGTACTGCAACAGCCGGGCATCACCGCGCCCATCATCGGCGCCAGCAAGATGGCACACCTGGAAGAGGCCGTCGCGGCCCTTACCCTTAAGTTAGATGACGCTGAACTACAGGCGCTGGAGGAGCCGTACCAGCCCCACCGCATCCTGGGGCATTCGTAAGGTCCGGTTAGCTTTCGCGAATTCCACTCTTCGCCAGTACGGCCCGGGCCGATTCGAGCCCGAGCCGTGCGCCGGCCTCAGGCGTCATCTCTTTCAGATGTCGGCCAAACACTTCGACGCTCAACGCATCGTCATAACCAATGGTCTGCAGCGCCTTGAGCGCGCCCAGCAGATCGATTACGCCCTCGCCGGGCATCAGCCGCTCATTGTCGCGAATCTCCTCCGGCGGCAGCTTTGCAGAATCATTGAAATGCACATGGACGATCCGATCCTTCCCGGCCTTCAAAATATCTGCCGTCGTACCGCCCGCGTGATGCCAGTGCCAGACATCCAGCAGCAGACCAACATTCGGCCCGCACTCCTTGGCGAATTCCAGCATCTCACCCATGCGCCAGATGAATTCATGCGGAAATCTCGTCCGTATGTGCAAGGGTCCCAGGAATTCCAGTGCCAGCCTTACATGCGACCGGGCCAGAATGTCGGCACTCTCCGTGAAGCGTTTCTTGTAGATGCGGCGCAGCTCGTCCTTCGGAGTTTCGCTCGACGACATGATGTACGTCATCATGCGCGGACAACCGATGGCGGCCGCAAACGGCGCTGCCTCTTCCAGCTTCGGCAGCGAGGCGCGAAATTCCTCGTCGCCTTTCCGGAAATCAGCCGGAAAATTGATGACGGCCGGACGCACTCTTGCGGTCTTCAGAAGGCTTCGCGCGGCCGCCAGTCCGCTCGCCATCGCCTCATCCAGAGCCACATCCACTCCGCGGTAGCCCACGCGCCCGGCCAGCTTGGCGAACTCCGGCCAAGGCACCCTGTTCGCAACGAGCGTCGGGTTCAGCGAAAAATACATAGCCTCATTACATCGCATTCCCCGCTGGCGCGCGCAATGCGATAGATTCTAGAATCATGTCCACAACCCGCCGCCAGTTCCTGTTTTCCACTGCCGCCGCTGCGCTGGCTCAAACCGCGCAAGCTGCCTCTTCGCGATATCAGGTGGGAATCACTACGAACACGATCGGCGGTTGGGAAAAGGATCCCTTCCTGGGCTTCCGTGAAGCCCGCGAGGTTGGCTACCGGAACGTGGAGTCTTTCATCTCCTATTTTCCGGAGTATTATCCCGACAAGCCAAAAGAGCTCAAGAAACGTCTGGACGATATCGGCGTGGGCGTGGTCACGTTCTCCAACGGCGGCGCACCCACCGAGATGCACTTTGAGGATCCCTCTAAACGCGAGAAAATCATTGCCGACCATCTGCGGCTGGTCCGCTATAGCAAGACATTCGGCTGCGATCACCTGAAGATCAACACGGGACCCCGACGCCCGGAGGGAACTACCGCGGCGGACCTGGAAAACATGTCCGCCACGCTTAACGAACTCGGTAAGCGCATCCGCCTGGAGGAGGGAATCAAGTTTGGAGTCCACGCCCACATGTGGAGCCAGTTTGAGAACCGGCGCGAGATCGATTACGTGATGGACCACACCGACCCAAAGACCGTGGCCTTCGTGCTCGACACCGGCCACATCACGCTGGCCGGCATCGACCCGTTGGAGTTGGCCGCCAAGCTCGGCCACCGCATTGT
>JBDUEM010000005.1:0-72452 GCA_040002435.1 Bryobacteraceae bacterium | reverse complement strand
AAAGAACGGGGCGCGCCGCAAGGCGCGCCCTACCAGATCTGAAAACTTAGAGGTGAATAACATGGCACTACTAGAGAGGGTGGCAACATTAGTTCGCGCAAATCTCAATGACTTGATCGATAAGGCGGAGAATCCCGAGAAGATGATCAAGCAGGTGATTCTGGATATGCAGAATCAGCTCATGCAGGTGAAGACGCAGGTGGCGATTGCCATCGCGGATCAGCACCTGCTGTCAAAGAAGCAGAAGGAAAACGAAGCGTCGGCCGCGGAGTGGGTTCGCAAGGCCGAACTGGCGGTGGAGAAGAAGCAGGACGACCTGGCACGGCCGGCAATCGACCGCTCCCTGAGCTACAAGCAGATGGCGGCTGGTTTTCTGCAGCAACTGGACGATCAGAGCCAGCAGGTGGAGAACCTCAAGACCGCGCTGAATCAATTGGAACTGAAACTCAACGAGGCGCAGGCCAAGAGCGATCTGCTGATTGCGCAGCACCGCCGCGCGCGGGCTTTGGGAAAGGCTACGGACGCCCGCGCGGCGATGGGAGGCGCGTCGCATGCAGCCACCTTCGACCGCATGCGGGACAAGGTATTGCGCACGGAGGCGATCGCGGGCGCGAAGGCGGAACTGGCGGGCGATTCGCTGAACGACCGTTTGCTTGCCTTAGGCAAGGACGATGAGATTGAAATGGTGCTGCAGCAGATTAAAACGCGGAAGGGGATTACGGGTTAGGCGGAACACTGCCGCTGAAGTCGCCGCCGAGGAGGCCGGCCGGGATGATCGAGCCCGGAAAAGCTGTCTGCTGGCAACCGGAAAGCAAAACCGGACTGATGACCGGTGTAAGGAAGGAGGCGCCGGCAAACTGCGGCTGATAGGGGCTGTAGGGACCCGGGGGCGTCAGGAGGCCTGCATTTTGCGCCTCGCTGATGACCGGGAATAATTTGTAAGCGTCGTCGAGGGCTTTCAGCTTTACTTTCTGCGCGTCCGTCAGCACGCCGAGGTTACGATTCTGCGTGGCCGCCGCTTCATCGCGCACGTTGCGGCAGATGGACTCGATCTCGGCATAACGGATTCCCAGCGCCGCGGGATCGAGTGGGCTTTTCGCGGTCTCCGTTTGAATTTCCGACTGCACCTGAAACATTCTCTGCTGGCGCTGTGCCACGAGCCTGGAGTAATCGTTCAGGTTGAGGACAATCTGTGCCATTTGCGAATCAGTCAAAGCGAGGTACGCTTTCACCTGCTGGAACGGGGGCAGGGGAGCAGGACCTGGAATGACGATCTGTGCCGGACTGGAAAAGCAACCAAGAAACAGCAGGAACGTGGCTGACGGACCGATACTTTTCATCTCCACAGTTTATCCGCTTCCAAGTCCGGTGGTGAGGGAATAGCCAGTGGTAGGATACCGGCAGAGAACCAGATGAACGTCATCGAATGGCTGCTGAAATCCGATCCGTCAATTCGCTGGCAAGTCCTGCGCGACCTGATGGACGAGCCCGACGAAGCCGTCGTCCGCGAGCGGTCGCGGGTTGCCTGGGAGGGCTGGGGTTCGCGGCTTCTCCACATGCAGGCGCCGGATGGCAAATGGGGCGGTGAGACCTACCTTCCTAACACCTGGATCGCCACTTTTGACAACCTGATGCTGTTGCGGGATTTTGGTCTGGATCCGGCCAGTGCGCCCGCGCGTAAGGCCATCGGCCTCGTTCGCGACAATTGCACGTGGGGACCGGAATTCGGCGATGCTCCCTTCTTCGAGGGGGAGGTGGAACCTTGTATCAACGGCAGGGCCCTGGCCCTTGGGGCGTACTTTGACGAGCCAAGTGATCGTCTTGTTGACCGGCTGCTCGGCGAGCAAATGGCGGACGGGGGCTGGAACTGTTATGCTCCGCCGAGCAGCCGGTCGTCATTTCACTCGACTATCTGTGTCCTCGAAGGATTGCTGGAGTACGAGAGGGCAAAAGGCACCAAGAGCGCTGTGACGAACGCACGCCTGCGGGGACAGGAGTACCTGCTGGAACGCAGGTTAATCCGGTCGCTGAGAACGGGAGAAGTGATCCAGTCTGCCTGGACGCAGTTTTCGTTTCCGACGCGCTGGCATTACGACGTATTGTGGGGTCTGGACTATATGCGCCGAGCCGGCGTTAGACCCGACGAACGCATGGCTGAGGCTATCGAGCTGGTGGAGAACAAGCGCGACGCCGAGGGACGATGGCCGCTCGAAAATCCGCATCCTGGCCAGGTTCACTTCGAGATGGAAGATAGCGCCGGAAAGCCCAGCCGCTGGAACACGCTGCGGGCTTTACGCGTGCTGCGCTGGTACCATTCCGCGAAATCCTGAGGGTCCTTTGCAACCCTGTGTTGTCGATCTGCCGGTAGTGTGCGTCCCATGGCGAACCCGTGGCATTCCACGACGAATTTCTACCTATCGTCTGGGATGGCGAGGATCCGACGATGGTGGCCGCGGGAATACTGTGCGGGAATGTCGCAGAATTGCTTCAAATCGCGTTGGTCCGGCCGGAGCCGCTGTGGCGGATTCATGCCACACCGGCTAATCCGGTAACGGTGATGGCAGGCCTGGCGTTTCGACTGCGCGGCAAGTAGTGCTCGTGGAAAATCGAAACCTGTAGCCAGAAAGTACCAAGGTCTCCTAAAGGTTGGGGTGCGCCCTGACGATTACCTAGGTTGAACCATGAACGACTTACTGGAATCATACGCATGAATCGCCTGGCATCGCTTTTCGCATTTGCGGTACTTAGCGCCGGTCTGGTGCACGGCCAAGAAGTAAGCAGCTTTAAGGTGACGCCGTCGCTCAAGGGTGTGGCCTTCTACGTTGACGGTGTCCAGTACCGTTCCGCGGCTATTTTTTTGTGGCCCAAAGGCACCAAGCACGAGTTGCTGTACATTCCTAACCAGGAAGATGGCTCCTGGCTGGACGATACGAAGACCAGTCTTTACGCCTTCGGCGGTTGGTCGGATGATGCCGGACTGCTGCAAGGCTCCGCGGGTTTCGCACAGACGGTCACCGCCGATCCGAACGTAACTGAATACAAGGCCAACTACTCCGTAACCTACCAGGTACGCTTGGTTCTTATGGATCCCCAGACTCCTTCTCCCTGCGGCGAAGCGCCCGGAAACCTGACAGATCCAACCGGCAGGGCCGGACTGGTGGTGATTGGTGGGACTTGCTATTGGGGAAGCGCCACGTTCTGGGCGAAAGGCGGCACAACCCTAAACGCATTCCCCTATCCGGGTTACATTTTTGAGGGTTGGACATCCAACCTTGGACCCACGGACGCTTTTCTGCGCACGTACACGATCAACGGACCCGTAACACTTGGACCTAGGTTTTCCCCCGCTAAGCGCGTCAGGTTTCTGACGACGCCGATGGGCCGGAATTTGCTAATCGACCGGACAGAGACCAGAACTCCCACCTATACGCCTTGTATCACCTCCGAATTGCAGCCGCCGTTCGTCCCTTTCGTCCATTTCACCAGCCAGGATTCGCTGTGCCTCGGCGAGTTTGATTTTGCGACGGATTCGCAGCACCTCCTGAGTGCGCCCAGTCCGCAAACGGACAGCACAGGCAACCTGCTGGTGTTCGATTCCTGGAGCATCGGCGGAGGGCAGAACACTGTTTATACGGCCAAAGTCACGAACATTCCGGAGACGATCATCGCCAAATTCGTGCCCGGAGCGCGGGTCAGTTTTGTGACTACGCCGACGGTACTCAAGCTGAAGGTAGACGGCCGGGATAATTGGCCTTCCTATAACTTCGTATGGGCGATTGGGGCCAAATACACGGTCAGCGCCCCGGCGGAACAGTTCGATGCAGCCGGCCGCAAGTACGTGTTCAAGGGCTGGTCGAACGGCGGCCCGGCCACACAGGACGTGGTGGTGGATTCCAGTTCCGCCACCAACGGTGGAATGCGGTTGACTGCCAACTATGAGTTGCTGAATCGAGCGGTGATCGGGAGCACGGTTCCGGGTCTGAAGGTGAAAGTGGACGGTGTCGAATGTGTTACACCCTGTTCGGTAGATCGTCCGAACGGTGGAAAGGCGACTCTCTCGGTGCCCCTGACGATACCGCTCTCCGAAGTCAGCCGCTACGAATTCACGGTTTGGCAGGATGGCGGCGGTGCGGACCGGACCGTCACATTCAACAAGGATTATCAGACGGTCAATGCGAACTACCGTGTCTCGAACAAGCTGACCGCTGTTTCCGATCCTGAGGGCGGCGCCGAGATCCGGCTCGATCCCGCTTCGGCGGATGGCTTTTACCCGGCCGACACCACCGTCATCGCAACTGTTGTGTCGAAGCCGGGATACAGGTTCCGGCGCTGGGAAGGCGATCTGGACGGAACCGGACGCGCCGGTTCGGTTTTCCTGTCCGTTCCCAGAATTATCCGTGCCATGATGGACCGCGTTCCATTCATTGCGCCGGCCGGAGTGAAGAATTCGGCGGGGGATACGCCGGCCAAGGGAGTCGCCGCGGGCTCCATCATCTCGATTTACGGCGCCAACCTGGCGACGCGGTATGAGGTTGGTCCGGCGAATCCGCTGGCGCAGACCATCGCCGGGGTTGTGTTGCTGCTCGGCGACCGCATTCTGCCGATCGTCTATGTTTCGCCGGAACAGATCAACGCCCAGCTGCCTGACGATTTGGTGGAGGGCGACTACAACCTACGCGTTAAGAACGAAGGATTCCCGGACGTCACCGCGCCGCTGTCCGTGGTTCGAAATGCGCCCGGTCTCTATTCGAACTCCGTGGACGGAAAACTATATGCACTGGCCCTTCATGAGGATGGGACGGTGATTATGCCAGACAGTCCAGCACGCCGGAACGAAATTGTGACGCTGCTCGGGACCGGCTTTGGCCCTTATACCAGACGAGTGCCTGAAGGGTTTGCTGTACAGGATACTCCTATTGTTCCGCTCGCGGATAATGCCGAGGTAGTCGCCGGTGCTCTTCGGCTCCAGCCCACATTCAGCGGGGCGGCGCCGGGATTCGTCGGTGTTTCGTCCTCGAAGATCCGTATCACCTCGAATCTGCCTGCTGCCTCCAGCGTGGAGATCCGGATCGTAGTCAACGGCCAGGACAGCAACACGGTTCTGCTGCCAATCGAATAAGAAAGCCGCTAACCCGGGACAGGATGCGTGATAAAACCCTGTTCCGGGGCCCGCTCAACCACCTCCTTAACACTCGATTACCGTCTTCGTTCCGTATCAGCTAAAATAGATTTTAAACCTCAGACAGATCTTGAGTCGGATGAAACCTGCCCGGTCCGATGAACGTCTGGAGAAAGACGCAGAGTGGAAAGGAACTAGTTCTTCATCATGATGTTTTCCAGGCTCAAATGCCTGACTACCGTCGCAGTGTGCGCTCTGTGCCTCCTTACCACCGTTGGTCTTTCAACAATGGTCGCGCAGCAGCCCCCAGCCCAGCCGAAGCCAGCTTCCCAGACGCAGCAGCCTCCTGCTGAGAAGAAGGCAAATCCTTTTGAATCGGTGCCTACCGGGAAAGCTCCGGAGACGCCCCCACCGGCTTCTCCGCCGCCAGCCGCAGTTCCCAAAGGGCAGATCCAGCCTGAGAAACCCGCCGCTGCTGTCGAGCCCGCAACACCGGCTACGGGAGCGGACAACGTGATCGATTCGATCGAATTTCGCGGTTCCCGGCGCGTCCCGCAGGAAACCTTGCGCGCGCTCACCTTCACCAAGAAGGGGGACAAATACGACGAAGAGGCGCTGCACAGGGATTTCATGGCGCTCTGGAACACGGGGCGTTTTGACGACATCAAACTGGAAAAGGAGCCCGGTCCCGCCGGTTGGATCATCCGCTACATCGTTACCGAGCGCCGGGTAGTCCGTTCCATTAAATATGATGGAGCCAAGTCGGTAACGGTCTCGGAAATCCTGGACCGGTTCAAGGAGCGGAAGGTCGGCCTGACGGTGGAATCGCAGTACGATCCCAACAAAGTTCAGCGCGCCGCCAATGTCCTCAAGGAATACCTGGCCGAGCGGGGGCGTCAGTTTGCCACTGTTGAGCCCGATCTTCGCCAGATTCCTCCCTCGTCTCTCGAAGTAGTGTTCAAGGTGAATGAAGGGCCGAAGGTGAAGGTCGGGAAGATTACCGTGGAAGGAAACACGGTGTTCACGGACAAGGACATTCGCCGCGCCATGAAGAATTTGAAGCCCATCGGCGTTCCGCACTCGATCTTTTTAGAAGAGTTGTTCGCCAAGAGCTTCGATTCCACCAAACTTGAGCAGGATAAAGACATGGTGCGGAACTTCTATCAGGAGCATGGATACTTTACGGCTCGGGTAGTGGATTCCAAGATTGAGATTGTCGATGTGGGCGGGAAGGGTTTTAGCATCCCTCTTATCAAGCCGAACAAGCCCGGTAAGCGCGCCAACATCGCTCTGAGCCTGGAAGAAGGCCGGCAATATCACCTGAACAAGATCAATTTTGTAGGCGTAAAGCTGTTCCGCACGCCGGAAACGCTGATGCGGCCGCTGTTCCAGATGCAGGAGGGAGACATCTTTTCCACCGCCAAGTTGCGCAAAGGCATGGAGAATATGCGGAAGCTGTACGGCGAATTCGGCTACATCGATTTCGTTCCGGAGCCCAGCCCGGATGTGGTCCCGAACTCCGATAAGATCGACCTCACCTTTAACGTGGATGAAGGCAAGCAATTCTTCGTACGGCGTATCGATTTCTCGGGCAACACAACGACACGCGACAAGGTGATCCGGCGCGAACTGCTGATCGACGAAGGCGATATGTACAACACACGTCTTTGGGAAGTCAGCATACTGCGGCTGAATCAGTTGGGGTACTTTGAAGCGCTGAAGGCCGAAGACGCGGCGACTATCAGCCGCGACCCGAAGACTAATACGGTGGATCTGACGCTGAAGGTCAAGGAACGCGGCAAGAACTCCATTCAGCTGAACGGCGGCGTTTCGGGCATCGCCGGCAGCTTTATCGGTTTCCAGTACTCCACCAACAACTTCCTGGGGTTGGGCGAAACGTTGAGCCTGGATGCGCAAGTGGGCGACCGGCTTCGCAACGTGACCTTCGGCTTCACCGAGCCTTATCTCTTTGACAAGCCGATGCAGAGCGGCTTCACGGTCTATACCAACCGCTTCAACTACGATCAAGGCAGGGAAGTGTCGCTCACATCGGGCCGGAACCTGATCCCCTTGTTTAACGCGCTCGGCAAAGACAATCTGCTGAATTACGTTTCCAACGGCTACGGTTTCACTACCTACGTCAGCTATCCGATGAAAAAGCTGAGCTTCGCGCGCCTTGGGATGACCTACGGATACGACGTATCGAACATCACTACGCTATCCACGGCTTCACAGCAATACTTCCAGTTCATTAACTTCCAGGGAATCGGCGGCCCGAACTCACTCAGCGGGATCAAGACCAGCAAAGTGGTGCCATCGTTCAGCTACAACACGGTGAACCATCCGATTACCCCCACGGCCGGAAAATCCATCTTCATCTCGGCGACCTTCGCAGGCAGCGCCTTGGGCGGCAACGTGAACATGATTGAGCCGACCATCGACCTGAAGTACTTCCGCAAGGGATTCAAGCCCGGCCATGTGATCGGTATGCACGGACTGGGCCGCTTCCTGACTGGGTATGGCGGCAAGGTGGCTCCGCCGTTTAATCGCTTCTACATGGGCGGCGAAAACGATATCCGCGGATTTGAAATCTGGGGAATCAGTCCCATTGCCTATATTCCGAGTTCCGCGCAGGTGAACGTGCTGAATAACGACGGCACGCCGCGCATGCAGAAAATCGTAGTGGACGGTGTGGTTACTTCCACTGCGGTTACGCAAACCATTCCGATCTACCAGCTTACCTTTCCGGGAGGCGACACCCAGGGCGTCGGCAACTTCGAATATCGGATCCCGATCTTTGGCCCCGTCATCCTGGCTGCGTTCTTCGATGTGGGCGTGAACAAGATTTCCAGGCCCGCACAGCTTGCCCTGAACCCGGGCAGGCTGGCTGAACTGAATGGGGAATTCCCGCAAGCGAATTTTAGCGGCCAGGCTTATGTCTCGCCTGGTACTGCCAAGATCCGCTCCTCAACCGGTCTGGAATTGCAGGTGATGATGCCAGTGGTGAATGCGCCATTCCGGCTCTATTGGGCTTACAACCCGACGCGGGTCGATCAGTATCTGCAGGCGCCTATCGTCGCCGATCGATCCATCTTTCCAAATGCCGCTACTTTCCGGCAGGCAGTAGGCATTTACGGAACCCCGTCTCCGTTCTTCGAGAAGAAGAGCACCTTCCGTTTTTCGATCGGGAGAACGTTCTAACCTCCCGCGGCTTAGCCGGAGGACCGCAGTAACTATGTTAGTATGGTCAATTCAGGAGTCTTATACGTGAAACTTAGTACCTTTGCTCTGCCCGCTTTGGCCCTCGGCCTGGCCACGATTTCCAGCGCGCAGACCGCCCAGCCCCCGACCAAAGTCGGAATCATCCATATACAGAACGCCATCCTCGGCACCAAGGACGGCCAGAAGGCCCTCCAGGAGCTGGAAGCGCGTTCGGCTCCGAAGAAGAAGGAACTCGAAAGGCGCCAAGGCGAGATTCTTGCGCTGCAGGAGCAACTTAACAAGAGCAGCAATGTGGGCGGGGAAGAAGCCAAGCAGAAGTTGATGCGCGACATCGACCAGAAAAAGAAGGCCTTCAGCCGCGATGTGGACGATGCGCAGGCGGATCTCGATCAGGAAAACCAAAAGGTGCTGAACGAGCTTGGCGGCAGAATCATGGCCGTTCTGGATAAGTATTCGAATGACAACGGCTATGCGTTGATTCTGGACGTTAGCAATCAGCAGACTTCGCCGGTGCTTTTTGCCGCGAACGGCATCGATGTGACGCGGGACATCATCGCGCTGTACGACAAGAATTCTCCGGGTATGACGTCTGTCCCAACCGCCAAACCGGCGGGTGCGCCTCCTGCCGCTGTGAGACCGACGAGCGCTCCTCCTGCCGCAACGCCTAAGGCGGCGCCCCCCAAGCCCGGCACCCCGAAATAAGCTGTCAAGTTCTTCAGTTCCTCCAATCGCGCTCCTGCAGGCTTCGGCCTGGGAGCGCGAATTTGTTTCCAGTCCGCCCAAGGGGGCCAAGCAAAGTCTCGATGACCTGTTTATGATTGAGACTTGCTACTTAGAATTACCAATACAGCCGAACCCGCGACCGATCTGGGGTACTTGTTGCACAAGAATCCCGCAAATCTGCATGCGGCCGAATTCGGTTTGGGTAAGGTGTCTGTGTTTTATACGGACGCCACGCCACAACTCTGTACAGCGTGCCTGCTGCTGGACCTCGATCCGGTCGAGTTAGTCCGAGGAGCTCAACAGCTCGAAGACTACGTAAATGATCGTCCCTACGTGTCATCGTCGTACCTCACCGTGGCCATGGGGCGAGTTTTTGGCACGGCTCTGGCCGGCAATTGCCAAAAGCGGCCCGAGCTGGTCTCTACCAAGCTGCCGCTCGAACTCACGGTTGAGGTAATTCGCTCGCGCGGGGGTGCGGACATTCTAAGAAGACTTTTCGAACCTCTGGGATACAGCGTAGTTGCCACGCCAATTCCGCTGGACGAAAGCTTTCCGGAATGGGGTGATAGTCAATATTTCCGTTTGACCCTTGCAGGCAATACGACGGTCCATGATGCGTTGTCGCATCTCTACGTGCTGTTGCCGGTGCTCGACGAACAAAAACACTATTACATTGGGGACGACGAAGTCGACAAGCTGCTGCGTCATGGGGAAGGATGGTTGAGCGGGCATCCGGAACACCAGTTAATTATCAGGCGCTACCTGAAGCGAAGATTTTCGCTGATCGATCAAGCCTACGCGAGACTCTTAAACGAAGAGGATGCCGCCGTGGAAGCCGTTGAATCGAGGACGGAAAAATCCGCACACGACGAGAAGGACCTGGAACGTCCTATGACGCTTCACACGCAGCGGCTCAATCTCGTCGCGACCAAGCTGAAAGAACTTGAGGCGAGAACTATTTTGGACCTGGGCTGCGGCGAAGGCAAATTGCTGCGGCGGCTTTTAGCGGACCGGACATTCGAAAGAATTCTTGGAATGGATGTAAGCCACCGGTCGCTGGAGACCGCTTCCGTGAGGCTGCGGTTGGACCGCATGCCCGAGCGTCAACGGAAACGAATCGAGTTGGTCCAAGGATCCCTGGTGTACCGCGACAAACGGTTGAACGGTTTTGACGGGGCTGCATTGGTGGAGGTGATCGAGCATCTGGACCATCCCCGACTGTTAGCGCTGGAGCGGGTGCTTTTCGAATTCGCCCGTCCGCGGCATATTCTGATCACCACGCCCAATCGGGAATACAACGCTTTGTTCCCGGCACTGCCTGCGGGGGCGATGCGCCACAGCGACCACCGTTTCGAGTGGACGCGAAAGGAATTCGCCGACTGGGCGGAAGCGGTAGCCGCCCGCTTTCATTATGGAGTTGGGTTCGAGCCGGTGGGGCCCGTGGACCCTCAGCATGGGCCGCCATCTCAAATGGCCATCTTTTCGCTCCCTGCAGGAAGTGGCGAATGAAGACCATCGAAATCCCTGAGTTGGCTCTGGTGGCGTTGATAGGCGCTTCGGGGTCGGGCAAATCGACATTTGGACGGGAGCACTTCCTTGCAACCGAAATACTGTCGTCGGACTTTTTCCGCGGCCTCGTCAGTGACGATGAAAACGATCAGGCCGCGACCCAGGATGCCTTCGAATCTCTCTACTTCCTGCTCGAGAAGAGGTTGGCGCGTGGCCGGTTGACGGTGGTGGATGCCACGAATGTGCGGGCGGAAGATCGAAAGCGGTTGATCGGACAGGCTCGCAAGTATCACTGCTTTGCCGTCGCGATCGTACTCAACACATCCGAGAAAATTTGCCTGGAGCGGAATTCTCTGCGCTCGAATCGCGCGTTCGGGCCTCATGTGGTCCGGCGCCAGATAACCGAGCTCAAGCGAAGTCTGAGAGGGCTTGAGCGCGAGGGATTCCGGTACGTCCATGTCTTGGAGCATGCAGACGATATATCCATCAAACGGACCCCGCTGTGGAGTAACAAGAAGGATCAGACGGGCCCGTTCGACATCATTGGAGACATCCACGGCTGCGCGCAGGAATTGAGAATTTTGTTGGCGGGCCTCGGTTGGGAAGTCTACAAGCTGGAAAGCCCGGAAGCACCCTGGGGCGATGAGTGCTGGCGGCATCCGGCCGGCCGCAAAGCGGTCTTTCTAGGTGATCTGGTGGACCGCGGTCCGAGCGTCCTCGATACAGTCCGCATCGTCCGGAATATGGTGACGGAGGGAACGGCATTCTGCGTGCCGGGCAACCATGACGTAAAGTTGATGCGTTGGCTTCGGGGCAAACAGGTGCATGTCCAACACGGGTTGGAACAATCGATCGCCGAAGTCGAGGCACTGCCGGCGGATGATCGCAGCAAACTTGCTGCGTTTCTGGACGGACTGGTAAGCCACTACACGCTCGACGGCGGCCGGCTGGTGGTGGCGCACGCGGGTCTGCGGGAGGAGATGCACGGACGCGGTTCAGGCGCGGTTCGGGAGTTCTGCCTGTTTGGGGAGACAACCGGCGAGACCGATGAGTTTGGGCTGCCCGTGCGCTATAACTGGGCTGCGGAATACCGCGGGAAAGCCACTGTTGTTTACGGTCATACTCCGGTGCCGGAACCTGAATGGTTGAACAACACCGTGAACATCGACACTGGAGCTGTCTTCGGAGGCAAACTTACCGCGTTGCGCTATCCCGAGCGCGAGTTCCTTTCGATTCCAGCGATTCGTGAGTACGCCGTACCCATCCGGCCACTGGCGAAGCCGCTGCCCGATACACGGACTGGTCAGCAGGAACTGGACGACGTGCTCGATCTGGAAGACGTCACCGGAAAACGGATTGTTGAAACGCGGCTTCATCGAACCATCACCATCCGCGAGGAGAATTCCATTGCGGCCTTGGAAGTGATGAGTCGCTTTGCTACCGATCCCCACTGGCTGATCTACTTACCGCCTACAATGTCGCCCAGCGAAACCTCCTCGCGCCCGGACTATTTAGAGTATCCAACGGAGGCTTTCGCGTATTTTCGGAAGAACCGGATCGAGAAAGTCGTTTGTGAAGAGAAGCATATGGGATCGCGGGCCGTGGTGGTGGTTTGCCGCGATGCGAAGACCGCTCGAGAGCGATTTGGCGTGACCGATGCCCGCAGCGGCGTGTGTTACACACGGACTGGACGGCCCTTCTTCCCCAAACCAGCGGAGGAGAGCGAATTGATTGCGCGTGTGCAGGGCGCGTTGACGAACACTGGGTTCTGGGATGAGTTTGGCTCCAATTGGTTTTGCCTGGACTGTGAGTTAATGCCCTGGTCTGCGAAGGCGAGGGACTTGATCCAGCGCCAGTACGCGGCGGTGGGCGCGGCGGGTGTGGCTTCCTTGGATGCTGTGGTGAAAGCCACGCAACAGAATCCTGCCACCTCCGGCTTGACTTCCATCTACCAGGCCCGCCTCGACCGGGTACGCAAGTATCGCGACGCATACCGGCACTATTGCTGGCCCGTACACTCTCTTGCAGACTACCGGTTAGCACCCTTCCATCTGCTCGCGTCGGAGGGAGCCGTGCACACCGACAAAACGAATCGTTGGCACATGGAAACCTTGCACCGTCTGGCAGCAAGTGATCCGGCGTTCCTTCTGGCAACCCCTTACCGGGAGGTTGCTGTTATGGATGAATCCGATGTGGAGGCAGCTTCGCGCTGGTGGGAGGAGTTAACCGGCAAGGGCGGTGAAGGCATGGTGGTTAAGCCGCTCGACTTCATCGCAACGGGGTCCAAAGGTCTGCTGCAACCGGCTCTGAAGTGCCGGGGAAGAGAATACCTGCGGATCATCTATGGTCCTGAATATGATGCCGACGACCAATTGCCCCGCCTCCGCGCGCGCGGACTTTCGGGAAAACGTTCGCTGGCTGTGCGTGAATTCTCGCTGGGAATCGAAGCCTTGGAGCGCTTCGTAGCCCATGAGCCGCTACGGCGAGTGCATGAGTGCGTATTCGGTGTGCTTGCGCTTGAGAGCGAGCCGGTTGACCCGCGACTGTAGCACCGCCCAAGTTTCGCGCCGCAGTGTTGGGTCCGGCCTCCCCACGTTTAGATGTACGGGACCCACGAATGGATGCAGGGATCACCGCAGTTGAGGGCACCCAAAAAAATAATTGAAATTTGACCTCATCCAATAGCCAATTTACGCGTATAAGTATTGTGAGGGCCTTAGATTGAAACCGTTGTCTGCTGCTACTATTGCGTTCGCCGCCCTGGTGGGCGCGTACCTGAATCAGCTTCCTGTGGAGGTAGCGGTGGTTGATCTACCGCCCCAATATCCGGATGACTCCCTGGACGCTGCGAGTCCCCGGAGCACCTGCCACGGATACACGCGCTCCTCACGGTAGTCCAAAAGCGATGACGTTGCCGCCCGCGGCTACGGCTACGTATTGTTTCCCGTCCACCGCGTAAGTCATCGGCGAAGCCTTCCAGGTTTCGTTCGTGTGAAAGTGCCAGAGCGGCTTGCCGTCTTTCGCATTCACCGCGGCCAGTGCGCCGCTATCGTCCCCGAAAAAGACGAGGCCTCCGTCCGTAGAGAGTACGCCGCCCCAACTATCGGCGGGACCGACCTGAGGAACTTCCCAAACCAGCTTGCCCGTTTTGACGTCCAGGGCGCGGAGGAATTTTTGGCCCGCTTCTCCGGGCACCCGGCTGGTGCCGCCACCGTAAAATGATTTCCCCGGTTCCCACCAGGCGGACGACTTCGTATAAATGTTGCAGCTTTCCAGCGCCATCAGGTAGAACAAGCCGGTCTTGGGATTGAACGCCGTAGACATCCAGTTGGTGGCGCCTTCGACTGCGGGACAGGCTTTCGTGCCCTGCGGCGCAGGATCGGCCTCCTTCAGAACTTTAGGGCGCCCATCCGCGCCGATGCCGCTGGCCCACGTCATCTTCTTGACGAAGGGCTGGCCGAGCAGGAATTCGCCGGTCAAGCGGTCCAGGACGTAGAAAAATCCATTCCGATTCCCCTGCAGCAGCAGCTTTCGCTGACGGCCGCCGAACTCGGTATCCACCAGCATGGGCGTTTCGGTGGCGTCCCAATCGTGCAGGTCGTGCGGCGTGAACTGGTAATACCAGCGAAGCTTGCCGGTCGCCGGTTCCAGAGCGACCACGGAACTGGAATAGAGATTGTCCCCTTTACGCTCGTCGCCGTTGTAGTCGGGGCAGGGATTGCCGGTGGGCCAGTAGATGAGGTTCGCCGTAGGGTCGAAGGTGCCGGTCAGCCAGGCGGTGGCGCAGCCGTGCTCAATGGCGCGTCCTGCCCAGGTTTCAGAGAGGGGCTCGCCGGGTTTTGGCATGGTCCAGAATCGCCAGGCGCGCTCGCCGGTGGAGACCTTGAAGGCATCGATGAAACCGCGCGCACCCTCATCGCCGCCGGAGGTGCCGGAGAGTACGAGGTCGCCGGCGATCAACGGAGCCGACGTGGCGCCGTAGTGCAGACGGAAGTCGGCCATTTCGGCGTCCCACAGCAGATTGCCGTTGGCGCGGTGGAGAGCAATGACATGCGCATCGTCGGTTGCCAGGAAGACACGTTCGCCCAGGACCGCTACGCCGCGGTTGATGTTTCCGCCGGCATCCCCGATCACGCCTTTGGTCAAGGGGCGGGCGTAATGCCAGATCTGCCGGCCGCTGCGGGCGTCCAGCGCGTAGACTTCATTGGCGGTGGTGACGTACATCACGCCGTCGACCACCACGGGGGTTCCTTCCAAGCGCCGGGCAGTGCCGATGGGGAAATACCATTTCGGCGCGAGGGAAGCGACGTTCGCCGTGGTGATTCCGGTGAGCGGACTGTGCCGGTTCCCGCTCAGCCGGCCGTGATAGCTGGGCCAGTTGCCGGGCTTGGGATTGGCCAGTTCGGCGGACGTGATGCCGGTATCTAGCTTGGGATTCGGCGTAGCCGTGAAAGGCGAATCATCCCGGCGCAGGCTGGCCAGGTAGGCGGTAAGGTCACGGATCTCATCGGGTGTTCCGTTCGCGGCAGGCATCAGCGACTTGGGCTCATGCACCAGGCTGGTGATTTCGCTGGTGGTCAACAATTGCAGCGAACCATCCAAGGCGTGTAGCTGCAGATCGAAGCTGCTCTCGTTTTTCGCCAAGCCGCGCAGGGTCTTGCCATTCTTCAACTGCACGGTGACCAGCTTGTAGCCCGGGGCAATGACGGCGCTGGGGTCGCGAAGGGCCTGGGTGATGAGAGCCAGCCGGCGGGATCCACCGAGATTGGACAGGTCGGGACCCAGCACCCCGCCGGCGCCGCGAACCATGTGGCAGCCGTCGCACTTTCCTTTGCCCGTGAAGAAGCGCTTGCCGGCTTCGGGATCGCCGGGCAATTTCTGATCGGCGGCAGGCGAACGCATGGCAATCACGAAATCGACGAGGGTATTCAGTGTGGGCTCGGGGAGGGGAAAGGCGGGCATGCCGGATTCAGTGATGCCGTTGCGGATCACGTCGTGCAGGGCCTGGCGCGATTGCGTGTGGGAGTGGCGGCCGTCGACGATGTTCGGGCCACGTTCTCCGCCTGCTCCGTCCGACCCGTGGCAGGGGGCGCAGCGGGAGGCGAACTCCTGGGCACTTGCAGCGGAAAAGGTGATCAGGAGGGCGGGGAGCAGCCGTATTGCGAGCATGTTTTGATGGTATCTGACCTCCGGTTGGTTTCGGCGGTGAAGGTCAATTTAGCCGGACCAGGGCACTTTTTCCCGTAGTCCCGAACTTTTTGGAAGTCCGTCCCGTTCGCACATTCGCCTTGAAACGTTATCAAAGTACAAGAGAGCCAATTCCGGGTACCGCATCGCGAGGTCCGTAATCCCTTGGCCCATCCCAGAATGAAGGAAGCGGCGGCATCGCGCGTTGCCGTACAAGGCTTCGAGGCCTCCAAGTCGCCACCAATGTTCATAGGCATTTTCGTTGTCGACAAGAATTCGCGAATGGAGCCGGCTGCCAAGATGAACGCCTCGGGATGCTTGCACCGGAAATCAGCAATCTCGATATCTGCAGACCACGTAACTTGTTACGCGCTATTCTTCGGTCTCGAACAAGAGTTTTCTCAATCCCGATTGCCGGATAATGCTCGACAACGTACCCCGACGAATTTCATGGTGTCAGGGAACCGGAACGGTGATTGTTGTTCCATTCACTCGCCTTTGCATTATCCGATGGCCACCCCGTTGACGCACCGAAGAGAAGCCATGCTGTTCGAGAATCCGGCAAACCTCCGAGCCCGAAAGCACCCGGAGTCTACCCAAAAGGTACCTCGACTTGAATTATAAACATTTCACTCTGCGATCGCCGGTTCACTTCAGATGGGTCTGCGGTTTCGAAGAATAAAGTGAGTGCCTCGACTAAGTTTGATCGAGCCTCTTCGATTGATGCCCCTTGACTCACGACGTCGAATTCCGGGCACAATGCCACGAACCCGTCGTCTTCCCTTTCAATGATTGCCGTTAGGCGCTGGGTTTGCATCCTTATCCGAGTCTGCCACATTTGTTGCGGAAGATCTTTCCGCACCATGTAGAGAACCCGCCGCGGGCTCCGACTTACCCATGAAAGCACACAAACGGGTGCGAAAATTGAAAGGAGCGAAGACATGAAATACATATTGATGATGTCCCACAGGAAGTCGGAAACCGAGGGCATCGGCACTTGGCCGAAGAAAGATATCCAGGCGCACATCGCCTTCATGATGAGCCTTAATAAGGAGCTGCGCGCGTCGGGAGAACTGGTATCAGCCGAAGGCTTGGCTTTTCCGGACCAGGCCAAACTGGTGCGGGCGGGGAAGAACGGTGAGCCGGTCACGGACGGCATTTTCCCGGAGACCAAAGAGTACCTCGCTGGCTACTGGATCGTCGACGTGGAGAGTCCGGAGCAGGCCTACTCGATCGCGGCGCGCGCATCGGCCGCCCCCGGTCCCGGTGGCGCTCCGCTGAACATGCCGATCGAAGTACGACAGGTGATGAGCGGCCCCCCTGAAGAATTCGTGTGAGTGCGCTTGACGCCACTGCCGAGAATCTGTTGCGCGACCTTGCGCCGCAGGTGCTCGGGGTGGTGGTCCGCCGGTTTCGAGACTTCGCTGCTTCAGAGGATGCCGTGCAGGAGGCCCTGGTAGCGGCGGCTCTGCAATGGCCGCAGGAAGGCATTCCCGACAATCCGCGCGCGTGGTTGATTCAGGTGGCGCTTCGCCGCATGACCGATTTCCTGCGGAGCGAGCTCGCGCGCCGGCGGCGCGAAGCCGCTGTTGCGCAAGAGGCGACGGATCCAGGCATCGGGAACGAAGAAGATGACACGCTCCTTCTTCTGTTTATGTGCTGCCATCCCGCGCTGACGCCCTCGTCGACAATCGCGCTGACACTGCGCGCGGTCGGCGGCCTCACGACGGCCGAGATTGCCAATGCGTTCCTGGTGCCGGAAGCCACCATGGCGCAGCGCATCAGCCGGGCCAAGCAGAGCATCAAGTCGTCTGGTGTGCCTTTTCAAATGCCCACCAGCACGGAGCGTGCCCAGCGGCTTCGCTCGGTGCTGCATGTGCTGTATTTGATTTTTAACGAAGGCTACACGAGTAGCGGCGGGCCGGATCTGCAGCGGTGTGAACTGTCGTCGGAGGCGATCCGGCTGGCGCGCATCGTGCGTCAGTTGCTGCCGGCCGATGCGGAAGTGGCCGGACTGCTGGCGCTGATGCTGCTGACTGATGCGCGGCGCGCGGCGAGGACAGGGCCGGGCGGGGAGTTGATCCCGCTGACGAAGCAGGATCGGACGCTGTGGAATCAGGGGCAGATTGCCGAAGGGGTGGCGCTGATCAGCGCGGCTCTTTCGCAAGGGGCGATCGGCGCTTATCAATTGCAAGCTGCCATCGCCGCCGTCCATGACGAGGCGCCACGGGCCGAAGATACCGATTGGCCGCAGATTCTGGCGCTGTATGATTTGTTGCGACGGATGGCGGACAATCCGGTGGTATTGCTGAATCAGGCGGTCGCAGCGGCCATGGTGCATGGCCCAGTTGCGGGAATGGAACTTCTGAAGGCGCTCGATGCTGACGGACGGCTTGCGGGAAATCATCGCCTCGACGCTGTTCGCGCCCATCTGTTGGAGATGGCCGGGGACCATCAGGCGGCAATCGAACATTATCGAATGGCCGCTGGGCGAACGACGAGTATTCCCGAGCGGGACTACTTGACGACCCAAGCCGCTAGACTGAGAGAGTGTGCAACCGGAGACACTGTCTCCGGTTGCGGCGCTTGAACATGATACTGTTGCCCGGCTTTTGGACTATGGGATGCTGCGAGCGCTGCGTGGCTCCCTCATCTTGCCGCCAACTATGGGCGTTCCGATAGATGCAGTGATTCGGTTCAGTGGGGAAGTGCCGGAAGAAGGCCTGACGCAGATCGACGAAGGTGAGGTTGACTCCCATCGGGATGACTACCGAAAGGATTACCTGATACGCCTGACGAATCGTCTTGAGTTCAAATTGCCTCGCGCCCCGGTAAACGAATTTCTCAAGTCCCGTCTTGTTGAGCGCAAGCTTGTCACTGCGACCTCGACGTAAAAGTGATCGATCAACGCTCGCGCCGCTCGCCTGCATTGCCGGTCATCGACTGGACCCTGAGGCCTGGGCGCTAAAAGGTATATAATTTCATCCGATGTTTCCCATCCTGAAACCTGCGAGTCTCGCGGTGCTTACACTCGCGGCGCTATTTGCTCAGCAGCCATCGGCCAAACCCACTCTGGACTATTCGTTTTTCAAAGAGCAAGTGCAGCCCATCTTCCTCAAGAAACGGCCAGGACACGCGCGCTGCGTCTCCTGTCATGAACATGGCAGTCCTCCGCTGCAGCCGCTTGCCGCGGGAGCGAGCAACTGGAATGAAGAGCAGTCGCGCAAGAACTTCGCTATGTGGAAACAGTTTGTTGTAGCGGGTCAGCCTAACAAGAGCCCGATGCTGATCCATCCGCTTGCCACCAAGGCGGGCGGAGACCGCTTTCATGCTGGTGGCAAGCACTGGGCGTCGCAGAGCGATCCGGAATGGCAGACGCTGGCCGCATGGGTGCGTGGGGAAATATCGGGAGGGTCCAAATGAAGTTTTTGGGAATGCTGCTCGCGCTCACGATCGCGGCATCGGGCGCGCTTCGTGTGCTGCAAACGAATTCCGCCGGGGATAACGTTCATGTGATCGACCCTGCGACGAATAAAGTTGTCGGCACCATTGAGGATATCGAGACGCCGCATGGTGTTGCGATCTCGCCCGATGGAACGAGAATTTACGTCACCGACGAGACGCTGAAAAGTCTGGCCGTGGTGGATGCTAAGACGATGAAGGTTTTGAAGCGGATTCCGCTGAGCGGCCGGCCCAACAACCTGGATGTCACCCATGACGGCGGTCGCGTATACGTGGCCATTCGCGAGGCTCCGGGCGCGGTGGACGTGGTCGACAGCGCATCACTCACCAAAGTGAAGACGATCGCCGTGAAGGGCGAGATCCACAACGTCTACCTCACGCCCGATGGCAAATACGCCGTCGCCGGGTCGATTGGGGCCAGCACCATCAGTGTGATTGATACCTCGAACGACACGGTTTCCTGGTCGCTGACACTGAGCGCCGGCATCCGGCCGATGGCTTTCACGCGGAATCCGGACGGTTCCACGAAGGAGATCATCGCGCAGCTCTCGAACTTCCACGGGCTGTCCGTGGTTGATTTTGCCACCCATAAGGAGATTAAGCAGATCACGCTTCCGGACCCTCCGGGACAGACGAAAGAGACGGAGGGTCTGCAAGGCTCGCCGTCCCATGGATTGGCGATCACTCCGGATGGCAAGATGTTGTGGGCTACCAGCAAGTATTACGACTCCGTTGTTGCCTACTCGCTTCCGGATTTCAAACTGCTGAAGGTGGTGCCGGTTGGGCTGCATCCGGACTGGCTCACGATTCCGCCCGACGGGAAGGCTTTGTATGTTGCCGTCGCCGGGGACGACGTTACCGTAGTAGTGGACATCCACAGCATGAAAGTGGTGAAGAAGATTCCCGTGGGTCCCGTGCCGAAGCGCAACACGAGCGGAATGCTGAAGACGGATTAGCGGTAGCTTGCACTATCTGAGTTGCTGGAATTGCTTTTCTTCGATTCCAAGTTGACTCAGGATCCGGTGAAAAAGTGGGGCCCGATCTACCTGCCACCGTGAACCGGGATCGTAACGGAACGTCCGTCCTGGTGACGCCAACGCTCATGGCTACCGGTTTGCCGCGCTTTGAGGAAACCTAACTTAACCGCAGCACGGCGAAATTCGTCAGCTCGGGCGCCAGGCATATACGATTTCGGTCGTGTCGGCAGGCACCGGCTGTTTCCGTTCCTCGTACTCTTCCGAAATCAACCGAAATATTGCCGCTAATTCCGTTAGCGCCTTTTCCCCGGTCGGCATCAATGCGTAGCATCCGGGAATCGCTGGAATCTCAGCAACCCATCCATCGGGGCGGTTTCGATACAGAACTACCTTATGATCGTCGAGGCCCATTGGTCACCATTGTAGCGTTTGCGCCCAGGCAATCGTTTAGACCGGATCGCAATCTCCACGCTCGGAGGCGACATAATCAGCCGCAACGCCACGATTCTCTCACGGTGCTTCATTCCCGGCCTCAATTGCCGCCCGCTTCACGTCCACGCGGGACAAGATCAGCAGTCCCAGAATGAAGAAGAAAATCAGTGACAGAATCGCCAGCCGGTAGCTCTTCGTATACTGCAGAGCCAACCCGAAGAGCAGCGGACACAGCCAACTTGTTCCTTTATCGCTGATTTCGTACAGGCTGAAATACTCGCCTTCCCGTCCCTTGGGAATCATCAGCGAATAGAGCGACCGGCTGAGTGCCTGGCTACCGCCCATCACGATTCCCACCACGGCGGCCATGACGAAGAACTGCGCGGTCGTCTTCACCGAGAAGTAGATGGCGAGCAGTACGCCGGTCCAGATCACCAGGGCCAGCATCACGGCGTGTTTTGCGCCGATCGCCTTGGCAATATAGTTGAATAGAATCGCACCGCCGAACCCTACGAACTGGACCATCAGAATCGCCAGCGTCAGGCTCTCCAGCGGAATCTTCAACTCATCGTTGCCAAACTGCGACGACAGCGTAATCACGGTCTGGATGGCATCGTTGTAGACCAGGTAGGCGACCAGGAACGTGAGCGTCTGCGGGTAATGCACCATGTCTTTCAAGGTGCCGCCGAGTTGCTTGAATCCCGTAGTCAACCGGTTTTGGCCGGGCGCGAGGATATGCATGGACGGGCGATTCCGAAGCGTTACCAGTGGAATGATGGTGAACAGCGCCCACCACACCCCCGCCGAGCAGAGGCTGATGCGTACAGCCATCGACTCGGAAACGCCGAACTCATCCTTCTTCATATACAGCAGCAGGTTCAGCGCGAGCAGCAACCCTCCGCCCAGATAGCCGATGCCCCAACCGGTGGAGGAGACCGTGTCGCGCTGTTCCGGCGGTGCGATATCGGGAAGGAACGAATTGTAGACGACAACCGATGCGCCGAAGGTCAGATTAGCGAACAGGAACAGAAGCGCACCCATCATGTAGGCGTCGCCTTGCAGCCAGAACATGCCAATGGTGGAAAAAGCGCCGGCATAGGCGAAGATGGCAAGCAGCCGTTTCTTGTTGTTGCTGTAGTCGGCTATGGCGCCGAGCACCGGCAGACAGAGCACCTGCGTGAAGACGGAAAGCGCGACCATGTAGCCCCAGAAAGCGCGCGCATCCACCTCGATTCCCCATGGGTGAATGTTCCCCTGCGCGTCCGCCCCCGCTTTCGCCAGCGCGGTCAGGTAGGGTCCGAGAAACAGCGTGACCACGGTGGTAGAGAAGGCTGAGTTGGCCCAATCGTAGAAATACCAGCCGCGCTGTTCGCGTTTGCTGTACTGCATGGGAACCGCTTCGACGCGCTCCATCTCCATCTAGTTCTTCTCCACGGGCGCTTGCGCCATCTGTTCCGCCAGTTTGCCAATCGTCACGTAATCGCGCTTCCCGTTTCCCAGAAGCGGCAGCTTGTCCACGTGGAAAATGCGCCTGGGAACCGCCAGTTCCGGCGCGCCGATTTCGCGGGCGGCGGCTTGCAACTGGTCCCTCTTGAGGTCCTTATCCTGCGTGAGCAGCACAATCATCTCGCCACGCTGCGAGTCTTTCAATGCGGTGGAGGCATGTTCAAACTTTGAATTGGCCTGGGTGGCGATCTTCTCGACTACTTCGAGCGAAACCATCTCTCCGGCGATCTTCGCGAAGCGCCGCATCCGGCCCTGGATTGTGACGAAGCCGGCCTCATCCATGGAGACCACGTCGCCTGTGTTGTACCAGCCTGCTCCGAAGGTGGACGACGGCGGCTGAATTACGCCCGGTTGGTCTACCTTGAGATATCCGAGCATCACGTTCGCGCCCTTCACGTGCAGGGTCCCGCCATGTTCAACGCCTTCGACTGGTTCCAGCTTGTGGTCGATACCGGGCATCAACTGGCCCACACTGCCAAACTTGTTGGCCATCGGCGTATTGAGTGCGACCACGGGGGAACATTCGGTAGCGCCATATCCTTCTATCGGCCGAACGCCCATTTTGTCCACACACGCCTTCCGCACCTCTTCGGTCAGCTTTTCCGCACCGACCACCAGGTGTTTCAGGCGATAGAAATCGTAGGGGTGGCAGTGTTTGACGTAGTTCGCCAGAAAGGTGTTGGTGGCGAACATCACCGTGCAGTCGCGGTCGTAGATCAACTCGGGGATGACCCGGTAGTGAAGGGGGGACGGATAGATAAACACGCGGCAACCGTGAATCATCGGCAGCACGATGCCCGCCGTCAAGCCGAAGGAGTGGAACATGGGCAGGGCGCTCATGAACTTATCTTTCGAGGAAAATTCGATCATCGCCGCGGACTGCGCCACATTCGCCAGGATGGAATCATGGCTCAAGACCACTCCTTTCGGCTTGCCTTCCGAGCCGGAAGTGAACAGCACTACCGCGGGGTCCTTCGGGTCCACCTGCTTCATCACGGACCTGGGGAAGCGAATGGCCCACAGCATCAGCCAGAGCTTGTCGCCCAATGTGAATCCCGCGCGCTGGTCTTCCAGGTACAACACCTTTACGCCGCGCAATCCCGCGACGGCGTTGGTCAGCTTGGCCTTTTCCACAAACGCACGGGAGGCGAAGATTGTTTTGACCTTCGCCACTTCACAGGCGCTTTGCATGCCCTCCTGGCCAGCCGAATAATTCAGCATGGCCGGCGTGCGCCGCATGGCGAACATACCGAACAGGAGGGAAACCGTGGTGCCTACGTTCGGCATCAACACTCCGGTGATCTCGCGCTCGGCGGTATGTTTGCAAACGATGCGCCCCAGCGCCATGGCGCCTTTCAGCAACACCGCGTAAGAGTCAGGCGTCTGACGGATGTCTTCCAGCATCAGCCGATTTTTTCCGAACAAAGCCATTGCGTCCAGGAACGCTTCGAACAGTCCTATCCGCCGGCGTGACTCGAAGGCGGCCCGCTGCATGATCTTGCGCATCTGCTCACTAGCCATGCGCCGCCGAAGCTTGGCGGTTCTCGCCTCCGGCATGGGGATGGAAGAGGGCGGATGGATGGTCAATGTAATGCGCGGGAAGAATTGCTTGGGAAAATCGCCCGACATGCGGCTGGCATACGTGTAGACGGCGCCGTCGATATGCACCGGCACCACGGAAGCGCCGGTCTTGGCGGCGACAAATGCCGGACCGTCGTAGACCTTCATCAGCGCACCGGTGACGGTGATGCGGCCTTCCGGGAAAATCACTACGGGCTTGCCTGCCTCCAGTAACCCGATGACGGCTTTCATGGCCAGAGGGCTGGTGGAATCGACGACCAGATGCGGCAGGAACTGCAAGCCCAATTTGAAATACCAGATGCGGGCGATGGTGGTGTGTACCAGCCAGGTTGGCTCCACCGGCAGGAACGCTCCCAGCAGGATCCCGTCGATGAACGAAGTGTGATTGGCGACGATGAGCAGTTTGTCATGCTGCTGCAACTCGCCGCGAACCGTCACCCGGAACAGAAGACGGCAAAGAATTCGTACGATCCATGCAACCATGCGTTTAACCAGACTACAACGGGGACGTTGCAGGAGGATACTGGCCGCTGGTTTGGTGGAAGGGGGCGAGTGCCGCCGCGCCGGAGATACCGGTCAGGGAATGCGCCGGTGGAGAGCTGGGAGCTGGCGGAGGGGGGGCCGCCGTCCATTATTCGACAGCTGCACGCGCGCAGACCTCATGTCCTGCAGGGTGCCTCCCGCTCGTGCCGAGGCGCTGTGCTACCCGGCGGTCATTCTTCGCCTCGCGGACCGATTATGCCAGGAGTAGTTTGCCTTTGTTTTCCAGAGCGGCGCGGACCTTGTCTTCAGACACAAACTGCTTCACCATACCCGGCAGTTCCACGTCGATCACAATGTCTTTTTCGTTCACCAGGATGGTCCCGTGAACCGAGGCGCCGAACAGCCCCATTTTCCCGCGAAAGGAAAACGTCATTGTATTTCCCTCCCACGACTTTACAGGGTCCAGGATTTTTACAGGCCCTGCCGCCACGCTGTGGATGAGTTCGTCCGCGGACCGGTCCACAATTCGCCGTGCCTCCTGCTGCCCCTTCTCGTGTGCTATGGTTACTCGCATTTATCCCCTCTTGCAATCCTTTGCCGAAACCGGCTCGGAGAAGAGACGCCGCCGCGGACGCTCTCCTTTCAAACTGTTTCTAGCATTGAGATGGAACCAGCAACTTTCTATTTCACTGTAAGTTGTTGCAGCCAGGATGTCGATTTTGAAAAATTCCTGTGACTCGAAATCTCATTGGCGCTCGGCGTCACCCGGCGAAGTTCAGAAGGATACCCTGGCGCCCATCTGTATGTTCCGCGGACTATTGCCTTGCCCGGTGAAGAGTCCGAACTGCACGCTGTTTTGCGTGGTATTCGGAATGGCGAACGTCACCCGGTTCAGGAGGTTCGAGGCGGAGGCTCTCAATTCGAACTTCACCTTTTCGGTAAGGGCGAAATTCTTGATGAGCGCGGCATCTTCCTGTACGGTCCAGGGCGTCCGGAGGAAGGAAAGCCGGCGGCCGGTGTCTCCGTAAACCATGTTCGGAGGCAGCACGAAGGCCGCTGTATTCAGATATGTGACGGTGGACGCAGAACTCTTGGTCCAGGCCGGATTGAGCAGTGGGATCTGGCCGGTGGTGGCGCCGGGCGCAAAGCTACAACGGCCGTTCTGGCCCGCGCCAAAGAAGTTCTGGGCGCAATTGACCACTAATGGTGTTCCGCTGACATAGGTGTGAATGGCGGAGACTTTCCAATTCCCGAGTACAGCATTTACGGCCGGATGTGCGTTCGCAAGGAAGCGCTGGCCTTTCCCAAAGGGAAGCTCGTAGACGTAGCTGATGCGCAGATTGTGCGGCGTGTCCTGGCTGGCGACGGCCTTATCCAGGCGGCGGTTGTATTGGTTCTGAACGTTGCCATCACTGGTACGGTTGGCGTCTTCGCCATTCGACCCGGAAATCAACTTGGCGAAGGTGTAGGAAACCAGCACGAACAGGCCGTGGTCAAAACGGTGCTCCACGCTGCTTTCCAGGGCGTGGAAAGTCATGTGGCCATCGTTCTGCCCGCCCGCGTCGCTGCCGACTCCGGAATATTGAGGGAAGGGGCGCAGCGCCTGCTGCAACTGGAGGTTGGTAGGGTAGGCCGCATAGGGCAGCTTGAAGCCTGCGGCGACCACGACGGGATTGTTAATCACGGAACTGATGGGCTGGCTTAGCAAGGTGCCGTAGATGGACCAATACTTCGGATCCAATTGGTTTTGGTTCTGCTGCCTGGAGAGCAGCTTGTTTCCGAGGGTAGCGTGGTAGCTGGCACGGAAGACTGAACTCTTGGTGAGCGTGCGGTCAATGGTGAAGTTCCAATCGACAAAATACGGGGCGCGCCCGGCGGTGGGGTTGTAATAGAACGGACTCTGATTCAGGAGATTGGCCGCCAGGACGGCGGGGCTGGAGATGGGAGGCCGCAGCGCGGCGATTTGAGGTGCAAACGAAGTATAGCCGTCCTTCACCAGATACGCGATTCCGTTCGAAAGCGAGTTGCCGATAGAGCCGAATGTTCCACCAAAGCCCTGTATGCCGTTGTCCGCATTCCCATCCTCGCGGGACGGCTGGTAGTAGATGGAACCACCGGCGCGAACGACGGTCTTCGCGTCAACCTGATAGGCGAGGCCGAGGCGGGGACCGAATGCATTCTTGCGAGTCTGACCGAAGTGGTTAGGCGCGCCGTCCACACCTGCGTACTGCATGGATCCAAGAAGTCCCCCGGCGGCCGCATTGGGGCAAGTGGGGCAAAAGTTGGAGTTGTGCAGATGCCGCTCCTCCTTGGGAATCGGCAACTCATATCGCAGCCCGATGTTCAGAGTGAACTTGCTGTTTACCTTGAAATCGTTTTGGATATACCAGGCATAGTAGGGCCAGAAAAACGCTGTGTCGCTGGGATAGCGGAAGCCGCCGCCGCTGGCGACTCCCAGGACGAAGGAAGCGAAATCGGAGCCGCTGTTCGCAACGTTCGGATTACCGGTTCCCGAGGCGTTGTAGCTTACGGTGCCGAATGCGCCATTGTAATCGAGACGGCGGTACAAGCCTTTCAGATACTCCATGCCGAACTTGATGGTCTGCCTGCCCTTGATCCACGACATCTGCTCTTTGATGTTTGTCGTTCTCTGGCGCGAGTCAGTGAAAACGCTGTTGCCCCAAGTCGCCAGGCTGGTGGTGTAGGCGGTTGAGGTGCCGGGGGCGAGAGGTGTGACCGTTCCCGCGGCGTACGTCGCCTTGGCCAGATCCGCAGGGAAACTGCTGACGTAGCCGGGCGCCTCAATCACGAAGCGGCGATTAAAACCGATGGTGATGTGATTCAGCAGGTTCGATGTGATGGTGTAATCGTCGTTCAAACGGTGGTATTCGGTTGTGACATCCGACGGGAAACCGGTGCCGGGCAATCCCTCCAGATTATTGATACTCGGCCTGGCAGGGCTGTAGTAGTGGCTGAACAGATAACTGATGCGGTGCTTGTCGGTAAATATGTAGTCCAGCTTGATGGAGGGAAGGGACGACTGTGAAGTGGAATAATTGCGGGAACGGTAGTTGTTGGCGATCTTGGTGGGATCGTCCGGATGGGGCAGCAGGGCCATGAGGCGTGCAGCGGTGGGATCGATACGGGACGGGCAGAGGACGTCCAGGACTCCGTTGCATTGCAGGCGGGGCCGATCGGCGGCGTTGGCAATGATCTTGCCGTTCGCATCGAAGGGGTCATACAGCGGAAAGGTTTTCCCCGTGGAATCCACGTTGCGCCGAAAATCCCCTATTCGATATTCATCGATCGGCGCATTTACCAGGGCGGTGGATTGGCCGTTACGGGTAGAAGCCCGTTCATAGGCGAAGAAGAAAAATGCCTTGTTGCGCCCATCGAAGACCCTTGGAATGAAGATAGGCCCGCCAATGCTGCCTCCCGGGTTCCACTGCCGGACGATGGGCCGCTTGGAAGGGGCGAAAGTGAAGCCGCGGGCGTTGAACACTTCATTTCGATTGAAGACGAAGCCGCTGCCGTGCACTTGATTTGTGCCCGATTTGGTGACCCAGTTGATGACACCGTTCGAGGTGCGGCCGTACTCGGCGGAGTAGCCGGAACTCTGTACCTTGAACTCCTCCATCCCTTCCACGCTGACGCCGTTCATTGCGGGATCGTTGCGGCGCTCGCTGTTGGATTCGGCGCCATCCAGTTGCTCGCTCTGGCCATCGAGCAAGCCGCCGCCGATGCGCGGATTATTGGCAGGGCCAATGACCCCCGGGGTCAGGATGACAAAGGCCAGATTGCTACGGACGCTGCCGCCGCTGATGAACAGCGGAAGATCAGTGATCGCGCGCGTGGCCACCACTTTACCCAGGTTGCTGCCGGTGGTTTCCAGCAGAGGCGCCGCCGCGGTGACATCGACGGACTGATCTACCGCGCCGACGACAAGGCGAATGTCGACATCGACGACACTGGCTACGTCTACGCGCACTCCGGTAGTTTCCGATCGGCGAAAGCCGCTCTTGTCGGTGCTGATTTTATAATTTCCTACGGGCAGATAGACGATGCTATATATGCCGTCTGTCCCCGTGTTCACCGACTGCTTCAGTCCGGTGTCCACGTTCTCCGCTGTAACGGCAACCTGCGGTACAGCAGCGCCGGTGGAATCTGTTACGGTGCCGCGGACGGTTCCCAGGTTCTGTGTCCATGCCGGCGCGCAAATCATGCCCAGTACAACCAGGTAATTGGCGTAGTTTCGCATTACTCCCTCTTTCTGATTTTGGCTTTGGGCCGATGAATTTCCGAGCCCGCAGATCACCCAAATTCGATTTGCTAGAGTATATCGCATTCGGGATTTGTTCTTTTTGCGGACTTGTGTGGAATTTGTGGGTGAAATGCCGCAGCCTGCGTGCCGGAATCCCCAGCAATTCCCATCTAAAGCAAAAGACGGTTCTATCGCGTTGCATTGTCAGGCTTGATGCACTTCTGGCGGCCTTACAACGGTGAAGATAACGGTCGTCCATGTGCACGCTGTTCCATCAGGAGAGTGAATAAAATGCCGCTGGCACTGGAAGAACGCAAGATGAAGCAGGTTCCTCACGGAGCGATGCGGGCCAATGTATTTCACGGCCCGAATAAATTCGGCGTCGAGACGAAGGTGATCCCCACGGCGGGACCAGGAGAGGCCGTGATTCAGGTTCGCCTCACCACTATTTGCGGTACCGATCTGCACATCGTTCGAGGAGAGTACGCGGTAAAGGACGGGCTCACGCTAGGGCATGAAGGCGTGGGTGTCATTCATCAACTGGGCTCGGGTGTCACCGGCTACCACCTGGGACAGCGTGTGCTGGTGGGCGCTATCACGCCGTGCGGCCAATGTGAGGCGTGCCTGGCGGGTGACCGTTCGCAATGCGGAGGCGCCGCAGGGGGATGGCGGCTGGGCAACACGATTGACGGCATGCAGGCGGAATACGCACTGATTCCCCATGCGCAGGCGAACCTGGCGCCGATTCCTGAGGAGCTTTCCGACGAACAGGTGCTGTTGCTGTCCGATATCGCCTCCACGGGATTCGCCGCCGCGGAACGGGGCAAGATCCGGCTGGGAGATACCGTGGCCGTGTTCGCACAGGGTCCAATTGGACTATGCGCCACAGTAGGCGCGCGACTGATGGGCGCATCGGACATCATAGCCATTGACGCCGATGCGAACCGGCTGCAAATGTCCCGGCAGTTCGGCGCTACCGCTACCATCCTGGCCGATGAGGATGTTGCGGCAAGAATCCACCAGTTGACGGATGGGCGAGGTGTGGATGTGGCCATTGAAGCCCTGGGGACGCAGGCTACCTTTGAAAATGCCCTGCGGACCATCCGGCCGGGCGGAACGCTGTCGAGCGTCGGGGTCTATTCCGGACACCTGCAGGTGCCGATGGACGCCTTCGGCGCCGGCTTGTCCGATCAGACCATTGTCACCACGTTATGTCCCGGCGGAAAGGAGAGGATGACGCGGTTGATGCGAATGGTGAAGACTCACCGCGTGGACCTGACTCCGCTGCTCACCCACCTGTTCGCCCTGGAGGACATCGCGGAGGCGTATCAACTGTTCGGCGCCAGAGAGAAAGGAGTCTTGAAGGTAGCCATCCGGGTTTCGTAGGAATCGCGGAGCGCCGCGCCGCCGACTGCCGTGCGGCGCGGCACTTTTTTAAATGCTGAGAACGGGGCAGGGAGCTTCGCAGATCAAGGGATACAAGCGGGACCAGACGCCGCTGAGCAGTCCTTGCGACCTGCCGCGGCCGACGATGATGAGATCTGCATTTCTGCGCAGAGCCTCGTGGCGAATGCCATCCATCATAATTTCGTCGGTTACGCGGTGCGGTGCGTCGACGCCCAGCTTCGCCTTCAACTCGGCGAGTTTCGCGTTGGCCGAATCCAGGATTGTCTGGCGATAGGGACCGACGTCCAGCTCCAACGCCAACGAGGGTAATTCCACCGCGTGGACGAGGAACAAATTCGCGCCGAACGGGCGGGCGAAAAGTTCCGCGGCTTTGAGTACCGCCTCGGCCTCGTCGCTATCGTCGAGAGCGACGACGATGGAGTGGTAGACGGGCGGGCTAGTGAGTCCCGACGCAGTTGCCGTCCAGACGGCCGCGCTCACATCGTGCAGCACCTTTGTGGTGACCGATCCGAGAAGCAGGCGGCGCCATGGACCGTGGCCCTGCGCGGGAACCATTACCAGATCGGTACCCTGATGCTGGACAAAGTTGTGGATGACGGTCCCAGCCTCGCCTTGCTCAACGAATATTTCTACTTCATGATCTGGGAAATGCTCTGAGGCGAACGTGCGGAGCCGCTTTTCTTCGACCGAATTGATTTTCTGGGGCATGAGTGGATCGGCGACCATTAGTTCGTTGTAGGCGACCGGCCCAAGTCCGTAGGAATGGATGAGACTGAGTTCGGCTTTGTAGTGGTCCATCATCGCCATGACGTGCGGGACGGCGGAGCGGCAGGGCTCAGAGTAATCAACGGGAAAGAGAATTTTTCGAAAGGGCAGCATGGTTGTTCGCCTCAATGTGTGAGCAGTTTTGATGCCGACTACTTCAATGGCGCCGAATACATATCCGGCACGCGAAAACTTCGATACACGATTATGCCGTCCACCTGCTGCGCATAAACGACCTTTCCATCCGCGGAAGTCTCCACGGCGCGGGCGTATGGCGATACAGGATTGATGAATCCGGCTTCGAAGGTGTGTCCACCGTTTGACAGTGTCTGAGCCGAGCCGACCGCGATGGCGTATACGCCTAAGTCGGCGTTGTGGACGAGGGTAGCCGTACGCGCCTGTTCATCCAGCTTCCACACCTGCCCCCGGTTATGGGCTTTGGGGTTCTTTTTGAACCGTGTGTGACCGTCGTCGAGAATGGAGAGGAGATTCGATCCAACGGGCTCAAATCCCGCATCATGCTGGAAAGAGAACCAGGGATCAGGATCGTCGGACTTCGCCGTGAAGTCTCCGCCTTCTCCCAGCCGCCAGAGGATCTTCCCGCTACCCTTCCCCTTGCGCCAATCGATCTTCAAAACCCAATTTTGCTCGGGCATGGAAACCAGGAAATCGCCAGTCGCAGGAATGTAGTTCAAAGAATTGCTATGCAGCCATCCATTGGCCTGGGCCGCCAGAAATATCGGAGCGCACCCGCCCCTGCCAGGCCCGCCAGCACATTTCTCGTCGCCCAGCGATGCGCGCTTGATATCGAAATGATCAAACGAATTCCACAAGCCGGCGACCTGGAACTGTTCATCCAGATCGATTACCAGATCTCCGAGAATATCCACCGCTTCCTTGGAGCCCTGGGTTCCGGCAGGAAACATCCGCTCCAGTCCAGCGATGACCAATGTGTGATCACCGGGCACACGGATCGCCTCATGATGAAAACCCGAGACGCACTCCTTGCCATCCTTCTTACAGTCGGAGTGAATGCCGTAAGCGTCCAACTGCTCGGCGACCCTGCTGATGTTGGTTTCGCGGATTACCTGACCTGCGAGGTCCAATTCGCGCAAGACCTGCAGGCGCTTCATGTCATTCGCCGCGTTTGAGCCTTCTGACAGAACCAGAAATCGTCCGCCCGGCAAGACACGCGTCAGAAACTCCGGTGTCCGCATGTACCAGATCACATTTCCGTCCATGTCGGTCGCCATCGGCCGCCTGCCGGCGGCGGCGCTCGCTACGCTGTGGATCAGGACGGGATCGACCGCGGTGGAGCCCTGCGCGCGAGGGACGGGAATCGAGACGGCGGGAAAATCACCGTCCAACAGCCCGGTATGGAACGGGATCCAGGCTCCTGGCTTTACGGTAGTGCCTTGCAGCACCTCGGATCGCAGTTGAAAGCCGGTGTCCGAGCGCATTCCCGCGATGTAGACGTTGTTCGTGCGCGAACCACGGCACGGCTGCGCATTGGTGTGACTGATGGCTTCTTCTCCCTGCCGCCGGAACGCGCCCCGAAACTGACTGCCCTCGGGACAGGCTGGAGCGCTTAGCAGAGCGACCAGCGGATTTGCGGTAGCGGTGACCACGGCTTCCGGACCTTTCGCTCTGGGGATGACCCGGAATGGGATTTCCGCCTCCGCCGTAGCCTTCGTTTTGTTGTTGCGAACGGTTACGCGCAACTTCGCCTCGTGTTCATACAGTGCGGGATTCCAGACGAAATCCGCCTGCTGGCTGAAGTCGCGTGTGATGCGAAACGGCCCGCCGTCCACACTGACGCTGTAGCGGTAGACATGCATTCCTTCCGCGGCATTCTCGATTCGAGGGGTCAGCCCGATGGGCGATCCCACTGCCTGAGGCGACGGCAGGCTGGGCAGGAGGCGAACAGTTAGAGGAACATCAGTGGCTCCGCAGCAGAGACCGGTGAACGCGAGGACTGCAAGTAGGGGCTTCGGCATGGCAAACAGTATTGTACATTTAGGGCGTGGATTCTGCTGCGTGCATGCGCTGGTACTATCAGGGAAACAATTCGCCCAGCTTGAGCCGGAATTCATGACGGAGCAATTACTGGCACCGCTTCATCCCGACGAGGGTGCGCTCACGCCTCTGTTTCAGGCGAACTTTGAGGAAGCCATGCTTCGCGAAATCGCGGACGCTGATTACGGGTGGAAGTCCGACGAGTGCTACTCGCTTTTGCAGCCAATCCTGGCTACGGGCCTGGTCGCTTCCGATGATGTCAACCTGAGAGAAGTTCTCGAACTGATTCGCTGGTCGGAACCAGCCGATCCAGCGTGGAAGCCGGGCAGGCAGGGAGAGCCCGGCCATTGGATGCGGCTGTTTGCCTGTACGGTGCTGGTGCGGCTTGCGCCAAGGTATCAGGCGTCGTTCGACGGCGAATGCGACACTTTGGCGCAGATGATTGCGAGCGCTATCGAGTTGGGGCGACCTGTCGCTCGGGCAGCCGCGGGCACCCTGGCCTGGCGCTTCTTGACTTATCCGGGGGAAGCCGAAGATCCCCCATATTTTGCCTTCGCGATCCTGCTGCTGGCCGCGCACCTGGAGCGCGGTGAAGATCAAGGGCCGTGGCTGAAAGAGATGGCTCTGTGGGTAGAGGATCAAGAGTCCCAGGCGCGAAATGGCGCATGTCAGTGGCGGTCCTCTTTGCCTGACTGGGGTGAATGGCTCTTCGGGTTGACGGGCAATCACCAGCGGGACGCGGTATGGCGTTCTCTGGCTAACCGAATTCTGGTTCAGCCGGAATCCCCACATCCGCGCGCCGCTGGCGAAACATTACAGCTACTGGGCGAGCTGGTTGCCGGGGTTTGAGCCGGCCACCTGCCACTGACGGGATTTACGGCTTCAGCACTTTGACGACGTAATAGCTGACGGAATGTGGAACTTCCTTGAACCAGTGAGGAACGCCCGCAGGGATTACAACGACGTCGCCCTTGGTCAAATGGTGAGTTTCGCCGCCTTTGATATCCGAGCCAACGGACTGACCGGGCTTGGTCACTTTTCCGCCGACCATGGTTCCTCCCGTCACGAATGTCGCGTCGCCATCCACCACGTACATGACGTCGGACTCCTTGTCATGCACTTCTACCTGGCCCGCCTTGTCCCGATGGCTGCCGGAGACCAACAGGTCCTGCCCCTTTACCAATGGGCCGCCTTTGGCGAGTGAGGCGGCTACCTTGTCATGGCCCACATAGGTGACGCCGGACCCCGATTGGGCCAGCAAAGGCGCCACCGGGATCAGTGTTAAAAGCACGAAAAAGAACTTCATCTGGATTCTCCTCCTATTCCCTCATGGATTGTACTTGGACTTCTCAAGATCGGCAAATGTGGCGCAATTCCCGTGGCGACTGGCGAGAATTGCGAGGCGCATCGGCCTCTTCATCTGTACATTCGTGACCCTAACAGTTTTGGATCGTACGGAACGAATTGTCCCCGGGTCAGGTATTGTTCGTGGTACCGTCCAAGCTTCTCCTCGTCGATTTCAAGGCCGAGACCCGCTCCCACCGGCACGCCCCAGTCCGGACCATTGGCGATGGGGATCGGTTCCTTCAAGATGTCGTCCTGCATCATGTGCGCGGTTTGCTGGTTGCCATCCACGATGTTCGGGAGTGTGAGCAGGATGTGATGCGCGGCCGTGGCGACGATGCCCAACTCGCCGTGCGTGTGGCGGCAGACGCGGAGACCTTCCAGGTCAGCCACGCGCGACAGTCGTTGAAACTGCGCCAGTGAGCCCGTGAAATAGGGGCTGAAGCAATAGACGTCGGCGGCGCGCGAGGTAATCTGGCGATAGGCGTCGGCCGCAGTCCAGAGACCTTCGTTCGCGGAGATCGCCACCGAGCAGCGCGAGCGGACTTCGATCATGTTGGTTACGGGATCCTGAATGACCGGCTGTTCAATGAAATCGATCTGATACCGATCCAGAAGCGCGATATTTCGCAGTGCTTCGTTGACTGTCCAGGCGCCGTTAGCGTCGAGGCGTATTTTGGCGGCGGGTCCCGCGGTCTGACGGAGCGCGCGGATCATCTCCAGCTCCGCGTCGATGTCGAGGCCGGTCTTGAGGTAGAAAACGTGAAAGCCCTTCGCCAGCCCCTCGCGGCATTGTGCCTCAATCGCTTCGAGCGAACCTTGTGAAAGGTAATAGAAGTAGTTCGCGCTGTCGCGCACTTTCCCGCCGAACAGGTTGTAAAGTGGCTGGCCACACTCTTTTCCGCAGAGATCCCAGAGCGCCATGTCGATCCCGGGGTAGGCGAAACAGGCTGTGTGCTGCCGCCAGGACCAGATACCGCGATGCCACAATTCAGCGCGGATCGATTCGCTCTCCCATGGACTGCGGCCGAGGACGAAGGGCGCCATCCCCTGAAGCGCGGCGAGTACCGATTCCAGATTCGAACCGCTGCAGCTTTCGCCCCAACCGATGAGGCCGTTGTCGGCGTGCGCCCTGACCACTACATCTGTGACGCCGTCGCGATTCACCAGCGAACTGACTTCGCGATGCGTGTAGGCGACGCTGACGGGGATGAAGTCGAGTTGAGTAATCTTCATGGGGAATCGGGGTAAGATCGGAATCCGCTTCAGTTTATCTTATGACTTCACCATCGACGCGCGCCCAGCTGAACGTGGTCACACTGATGTTCGCCTTCAGCATGATGAACTATTTTGACCGGACGATTATGTCGATCGCCGGTCCGTACATCATGAAGGAATTCGGTCTCGCTCCGACGCAGATGGGCGTCATCTACTCGGCGTTTCTGTTGTCGTACGCGCTCTTCATGATGCCGGGCGGCCAACTGGTGGATTGGCTGGGCCCAAAACGATCGCTGACCCTGATGGGCTTCGGAGCCGCCCTGTTTACGGGATTGACGGCCTGGGGAGGGACGCCAGGGCTGGGATCGTTGCTTGGCGTTTTGCCGGCATTTGCCGTGATCCGTTTCTTGATGGGCATCGCCACATCACCGCTGTATCCGGCCTGCGGCCGCATGTGCGCTAACTGGATTGCCCCGGTTTATCTGGCGCGTGTCCAAGGCGTCATCATCGGCGGATCGTCCCTGGGCGGGGCGGTCGCCCCCATCTTATTTTCGACTTTAATGCAGCGATTGGGTTGGCGGATGTCCTTCGCGGTGGCTGCCGCAGCTACGGCGCTGCTCGCACTGGTATGGTCGCTTTCCGCGACGGATCTGCCGGGGGCGCTGCCGGCAGGAAAAGCGCCGCCGCCAGCGTGGCTGTCTCTTCTTAAAAATCGGAACCTGCAGTTATTGACGGCTGCCTACGCGGCGCTGGGCTATTTCACCTACATCTTTTACTACTGGATCTACTTCTACTTCGGTGAGATCCGCCACTTGGGCTACGAGCAGAGTGCGCGGTTCACGACGCTTGTGTTCATCGTTACCGGACTCATGATTCCATTCGGTGGATGGCTATCCGACAAGCTAACGAAAACGTATGGCGAGCGATTCGGACGCCGCGCGGTGCCTATCGGCGGGTTGACCCTGAGCGCGATTCTGCTCTGCGCGGGAACCCTAACCACCGGAACGTGGACAACGGTTGTTCTGGTCGCGTTTTCCATGGGGTTTGCGTCGTTCTGCGAGGGTCCATTTTGGGCGATGACGATCAGGCTGGGCGGGGAGCAGTCGGGTGTAGCGTGCAGCATTCTGAATACGGGTGCGAACCTGGCCGGCTTTATCGCGCCGGTGTTGACGCCGTATATCGCATCGTATTTGGGATGGTCGTGGGGATTGAATTTTGGATGCTTTGTGATTTTATTAGGGGCGCTTGCCTGTTGGCGAGTGCGGCTGCCGCGATGAGTGACGGCTCGTTACCCGGAGCGAAATCGCTCAGGGTTGCTGGATGACGCCGACCGGCTGTAATTTTCCAGAGCTTCGGTAACCGCTTCCATCAGGGTGGTTGAGGTATACGGTTTTTGTACGAAGCCCGCCAGGCCTTCGTTCCCAAAGTCAGCTCGCGCCGTAATCTCCGAGTGTCCGCTCGATCCAATCACGGGCACTCCCGGAGCCAGGCGTTTCAGACGCGGCAATACTTCGGCTCCGCCCAGAATGGGCATGGTCATGTCCAGGAGAACAGCTGCAAGCTGCGGACCCATCGCCGTGACGATGTCGATTGCTTTCTGACCATCTCCGGCGCCCACAACAGTGTAGCCGGACTTTTCCAGGGTCGCCTTTGCAAACTTCTGCACCAATTCTTCGTCATCGACAACCAGTATGGTTCCCTTGCAGCGGACGTCCGCTCTAAATGCTTTGAGTTGGGCCTTGGGTAGCGTGATTCCTTCGCCGGCGACGGGCAGCCAAACCTTGAACGATGTGCCCTGTCCGGGCGCGCTAGTCACCTTCAGCCCTCCCTTATGGCCGCGAATGATGCCTCGAACCGCCGCCAAACCCAATCCACGGCCGGTGAACTTTGTGGTGAAGAATGGATCGAAGATCTTCGATTTGATCTGCGCATCCATTCCGCATCCCGTGTCCTGTACTTCGAGAACAACGTACTCGCCCTCCTCCAGCTCATCCAGAATGCCGGGAGAGTTTCGCAAATACAGTTTGTCGACTCGCTGAACACCAGTACGTACGGTTACCGTTCCGGCATGGTCGCCAATGGCTTCGGCTCCGTTAATGATGAGATTCATGATCAACTGCTCAAGCTGGCTGACGTCTGCCAGCACTGCCGGCAGCTGGTCGTGGAACTGAAGCTGAACTTTCACTTTCTTCGGGATCGAGGCGCTAATCAGCTCGCTGATTTCACGCACAAGGTGTGAACAATCGACCGGCTTCATCATGAAGCGGCCCTTGCCGGCATACGCCAGCAATTGACCGGTCAGATTCGCGGCCCGTTCGCTTGCCCGAACAATTGCGTCTGCGAATTCGGCGTTTTCGCTGCCCGGATTCATGTCGTTGAACAGCAAGCTGGCATTGCCCATGATTCCAGTGAGCAGGTTGTTAAAGTCATGAGCCACTCCGCCGGCCAGCACACCCAGGCTCTCCAGCTTTTGTGTCTGACGGAGCTGCTCCTCCAGCTGCTTCTGTTCGGTGATATCGCGGGCTACATCAGAGGCGCCGATCACCTCCCCGGCTTTATTCCGAACCGGAGAAATGGTGATCGATACATGAATTTGTTTGCCGTCCTTGCGGATGCGCACCGTTTCAAAGTGCTCCAATCGTTTGCCCGTCTGCAGACCTTCCAGAACCTCTTTTTGTTCCTTGATCCGGTCCGGCGGAAGCAGCAGGTCAATGGAACGGCCGATGATCTCCTGACCTGCATAACCGTAGACACGCTCAGCTCCCGCATTGCAGGTGAGGATAATTCCATTCAGATCCTTGCTGAGGATGGAGTCTTCAGAGAATTCCACGATACCCGCCATGAGCGCGATGGCCGATTCCGCCTGTTTACTCTCGGTAATGTCGCGATTGATCTCCAGGCGGCCGATCGGTACTCCACGGAGGTCCTTCCTCAGCGCCCAACGGCTGGAGGCCACCACACGACGGCCGGATCGCGTGGTGTGGATCACTTCGCCCTCCCAGCGGCCCTGGGTTACAAGCTGGTGTTCAATCGTGTTCCCCGGTTCGGGGAATTCAGTCCGCAGCAGAGAGCGCGCGGACTGTCCCATGGCCTCCTGCTTTGGCCATCCATAGAGCCGTGCCGCGCCCTCATTCCAAAACTCGATTGTGCCGTCGAGGTCGAGGATCAGAATGGCATCGTAGGCAAGATCGAGGACTTCCGCCTGCTGGCGTAACTTCTCTTCCGCCTTTTTTCGATCGTCGATGTCAATCGCAGCCCCGACCCATTTGAGCACCTGCCCTTCCGTGGTCCGGATCGGCCTCACCTGCGACAAGTGCCAGCGGTAGGCGCCATCCATAGAGCGTTTGATGCGTAACTCGGTTTCGTAGTAGCTTTCGTCAGCTGTCCGCGCCTTCCGCCACAGGGCTTCGCTTGCCGGCAGATCTGCCGGATGGATCAGCGCGGGCAACTTGTCAAGGAAGTTTTCGTCCGTACGAATGCCCGTGTATTCGTACAGGCGGCCATTGACCGATTCCTGCCGCCCTTCGGGATCCATGGTCCAGATGAGCTGCGGGAGCGCTTCGGAGATCAGACGATGCTTCTCCTCGCTCGCGCGCAGGGCCCTTTCCATCTGCTTGCGCT
The DNA here is from genome assembly GCA_040002435.1 of Bryobacteraceae bacterium. Classification (GTDB taxonomy): domain Bacteria; phylum Acidobacteriota; class Terriglobia; order Bryobacterales; family Bryobacteraceae; genus JANXXV01. The sequence continues at coordinate 33,619 of JBDUEM010000005.1, read as the reverse complement.
CGGTAATATCCTGCACCACCGTACAGACGCCGAGCAGTACCTTGTCCTTCACCGGATAGTGGCTTATCAGCCAGGTTCGCGTTTCGTTCGGCGATGCCGGGGTCATGCCGCGAATTTCAAGGTCAATGGCCGGAAGCCCCGAGTCCAGGACGCTTCGATAAGCCCGCTCAAGCTCGGGGGCCAGTTCGGGAGTGGTTTCAGCCAAGGTACGTCCGGCATGTTCCGTCACGGGGAGCCCGTGCATAGCGGCGAGCTGTGCGTTGACCCGCACATACCGCAGCTCGGGATCGACGAAACACAATCCGACGGGTGTATTCTGATAGACCGATTCCAGCTCCAGGAGTTGGCGCTCGATCTGCTGCCTGCTCTGCAGTAACTCCTCTTCCATACGCTTGCGGGTAGTTACGTCAAAACAAGCCATCACACCGCCCGTGATCTGCCCGCTCTGGTCGAGGATGGGGGCCGCGCTCACGCTCAAAATGGACCGTGCTCCATCGTCGTGGTGGTAATGGAACTCTTCAGACTCCACGACCTCGCCGCTGCGGATTGCCCGCGCCATCGGATTGTTCTCCGCGCTGTACTGTCCGGCATCCAGGTGGAAGATGTGATTTTCCCCTTTGGGTTCCGCACCGCTGTGCCTGGAAAGCGGGATATGCAGAATTTCCTCCACGCGGCGGTTGGAGAGCAGGAGTTTGCCGCTGGGAGCTTCGGCTACGACAATTCCCACGGGCATTTGTTCGATTACTGTTCGCAGAACAGTATTTTGCTGCTGCTCGCCTTTTTGGGCGGCAACCCGGGCCGCGCTCAGATAGGCGATAGCCAGCCCTTCGACTGTGAATGTAATCACCCTTAGCCAGCCAGACAAGCCGATGGCAAAGGTACCCTGGGGCGGAAGGTAATAAGCGCTAATTGCCGCCGAGAGCACCGTGGCGAACGCACTGGGCCAGAAGCCGAAGTACAATGCCACGATCACGGCAGGCGCAAACAACACCATGATGAAGGAGACTTCCGATCCCGTGATCTCCCTGAGCCCGAGTTTCAGGAAGACAGCCAGGCAAATCGCTAAAACTGCAATGCCATAGGGAGCCAGGCGAGAAAACAACGCCGAAGGACCGACCTTCCCAAGAACCACGACTGCCCTCCAAGGCAGGAATTTTCGAGCCGGCAAGCAAGTAGGGCACACTCACCGGTTGTGACTTTACTCCATCTAATCAGCGCTGCTCTTGAAGCCGAGCTCTCTTTGCATGCCGGACATTCGCGCAACTTTTCAGGTCTGCGACTTCCTTAAAGTAAGACGACCAGACGTCCGTATCTATCGGCCGGTTGAGGGAAGCACTTTAGCAGGTGGATCAAAGTGCCTACCGTATCGCGAAGGACAGGATATTGCTGCCGGATGCAACCGCTACGTACTGACGTCCATTCAGCATGTAAGTCATCGGACAACCTCGCCAAGCCTGGTTGCCGTGGAAAGTCCACAGCGTCTTTCCGGTCCTGGCGTCGACCGCTGCAAACCCGCCGCCGGTCTCCCCGTAGAAAACCAGGCCTCCGGCGGTGGTGAGGACCCCGGAATAGTTGGCTTCCTGCGGCCCTTGCTGCGGAATTTCCCAGACAGCGGCGCCGGTGCGGATGTCGATGGCTCGCAGATACTTCAACCCGGAATCGCCGGGGTTGCGATACCCTTCGTAGCCTCCGTCGTGAGATTTCCGGTAGATGCTGCAATCCTCCACAGACATCACATAGAAGAGTTTCGTGTCGGGACTGAAGGAGGTTGCATACCAGTTGGTCGCGCCTCGCACCGAGGGACAGCCCTTTACACCCGCCTGCGTCGGCGTATTGGCGGGCAGAAGTTGAGGTGTGCCGTCCGAATTGTAGCCACTGGCCCAATTCATTTTCTTGACGAATGGTTTTGCGGACAGGAATTCGCCCGTCGTCCGGTCGAGGACATAAGTGAAGCCATTGCGATTCGCCTGCAGCAATAGCTTCCTGGGGCGGCCGCCGTAGTCGGTATCCACCAGCACCATGGGCTCGGTAGCGTCCCAATCATGCAAATCGTGCGGCGTGAACTGATAATGCCAGCGCAATTTGCCGGTCTTGACGTCGAGAGCTATGACGCAATTGGTATAGAGATTGGAGCCTCGCCGCTCGTCGCCGTCGGTGGCGGGGAACGGGTTGCCAACGGCCCAGTAGAGCGTCCCGGTCTCCACGTCATACGATCCGGTCAGCCAGGTGGCGCCGCCGCCGGTCTCCATGGCGTTCCCGGTCCAGGTTTCGGAACCGGGCTCGCCGGGCTTAGGCACAGTCCAAAACCGCCACGCCTGCTCGCCGCTGGTGGCTTTATAGGCTGCCAGAAATCCGCGCAGGGGACCATCGCCGCCCGCAATTCCGGCAATCACCAAATCGCCCACCACCAGGGGAGCGGAGGTCGCCAGGTAGCGCCCGGGTGATTGCACCATGTTGATGTCCCACATGAGGCTGCCGGTCAGCCGATTCAAACACAGCAGATGGGCGTCACTGGTGTTGAAGAATATGCGGTCCCCAAGAAGCCCGACGCCGCGGTTGGGCAGGCCTGAATTGCGGTGCTCACCGGATTCGGAAGAGTCATCGGAACGCGCATAGCACCAGAGCTGGCGACCCGTCGCCGCGGCGATGGCGCATACCCGGTCGGCCGCCGTGACATACATGACGCCGTCACTAACGATGGGTGTTGTCTCGAGATCCGGAACGTTGAGTGAGTAGACCCACTCCAACTGAAGGTTCCGTGCGTTACCCGTGTTGATCTGGCCGAGGGGGCTATGGCGGTTGGCGCCGAGGACACCGTTGTATGTCGGCCATTCGCCTGGTTTGGGGTGCAGGACAGTGTTTATGGCCTCGGGCGAAATCGAGGCGTTTACTCCGGCAAGTGCGCCAGGCTGCACGCCACCCAAGCTGCTGAGATAGGCCAGAAGATCACGGTGCTCCGCTGCGCTTGCCTGGAGTGGAGGCATGTAAGATTCCGCCTCTGGTGTGATTGCCTGGTACTGCTTATCCGTTAGAAAATACACCCGTCCTTCCAGGGTTTGCAATTCCAGATCATGTTCCGCCCGCCCGCGCGCGAAACCACGCAGGTTTTTACCGTCTCGCATTTTGACGTTAACAACCCGCCACGTGTCGTCCGGACAGAACGCCCAACTGGGGCAGGTGGGCGTGGTGTGAATCCCCATTTGAGATGTAGGATTCTGCAGCACCAGTTCCAGTTCGCGGACGGTGGATTTGCGGCCTATCGCGGAAAGATCAGGCCCCTTTACCGTTCCTCGGCCATGAACCATGTGACAGGTGGAGCATTGTCCCTTGCCGAAGAAAAATTCCTCTCCCGCATGGGTGTTCCCGGCGGGTTTGGTATCAAAAGCGGAGATATTGAGAGAACGCAGCCATTGCGCGAGGGATTGAAGTTCGCCCTCCGGCAGCTTGAAGGCTGGCATGCCGGCAGCGGTGCCGTTTCTGATCACGTCGCGGATCTGGGCTTCGTTGCGGGTGCGCAGGCTGCGATTGTTTACCAGGGCCGGCGCCCGGTCCCCGCCGTTTCCACCGGCACCGTGGCATCCTTCACAGAGGCTGTCAAACTGCTTTTGTGCGGCGGCGAAATCAGAAGCCGCTACGGCGGGCGTCTGCGCTATTGCTTGCGCCGCGATCCATGCAGCAGTTATCAGTACGCCGGCAATCTTTTTCATCATAGGTTTCGGGGACTAACTCTCCACTTCCATATTCAGTAAGTACGGTGCTGCTGGATTATGCCAGGCGCGGTTGACTTGCCTGCCGCTTCACCCACCGGTATGCGGCGACGGAATTCTTCCAGAAGAATTTTTCGAGAGGCTGCGGGCCCTTCTGCTTGAAATATTCATGGACGAGGCCCAGCGTTTCCCCAAAGGTACCCATGGGTTCGCTGTTTGTCCAATCACTGGCGAACAGGAGGCGGTCCTGTCCGAAGGTTTCCCATATTTCATCCAGCCGCGGACGATAAAAGCTCAGTTCACGGGGAATGCGTCCGCCCGACTGCACGCGGCGGCCCTTCTCATCCACTCGTTGAAAGATTTCGGAGACCTTCACGTATACCTGCGGGCGCTTTCCCAATTCACGAAGTCCTTGCTGGTAGGCGGCGCGGGCCGCCGGCTCTTCCGGGATGGGAGCGCCTGGCAAGTGATTAATCACAATCCGCAGGTTAGGGATTTGATCGCTGATTCGCAGCAGGTTTGGGACATCTTTCTGGCTGCCGCCCGAGTCCAATGTCAGACCCGCATCCGACAGCAGCCGCAGGTCGGCCATCACCTGCGGCTTTCGAATCTCCTCGGCGACATCCCGGCCCCATAAATAAGCGAACCGGATGCCCCGGTACAGAGGATTCTTTTGCAGCCGTGAGAGATGCTCGCCAAAATCCGGCTTGCCAGGAAATAAATCCCCGACTTCTCCCACCACAATCGTCTCTTTGGCGGACACGTCGAGAACCCAATAATTGTCTTCCACCCAAGGGCTGCACTCGGTCTCGATCATCCCCACGACGCCGAAGGGTTCCGCGATCCGCCGGTAGTCCGCCGGCAGGAAGGGGCGATAGATGCTTGCCTGCTGAGGGCTCGGCCATGGCACACCTTGCGGGCGCGTGGGGTCGTACAGATGTACGTGGGTGTCGATGATGGGGATGGAATATTTCTGCGCGTTAGCACCTGTTACGCTGCCCGCGAACGCTGCCGTGCCCGCTGCGGCAGCCTTTATGAATTTGCGCCGGTCCACTTTGGTCTCCTCCTGTGCGCCTCCGGGCTCGAATCCCGTTGGCGACCATATTATCTCGTTCCCATGCGAAGGGCGTGCAGCCAGCAAGTCCGCGATGTATACTTCTTCTGGATTCAAAGGAAAGCGCGTCACACGGGGCGATAGAAGGTCTCATGCGGAGCGCCAGGCCGAAGAGGAGGAAACATGCGAAACCGATTCATTCTGGTGGCGGCCGCCCTCACGTTAGCAGTACCGGCGATTGCCCAGCGCCGCGGCCAGCCAGTGGTGCTACCCGAAGGGCCCGGTAAGGAGCTGGTGGAGACCAGTTGCGGCAGGTGCCACGGGCTGAACAGCATTACGACTTCCTGGGGCAACACGCGCGAAGGATGGCGCAAGGTGTTCGGCTCGATGGTTGCGCTTCCCACGGAGGATGCCGATGCGATAGCCGCCTATCTTGGGACGCACTTTCCGGTCAAGCCCGCCCCTGAGGGGAAGGTGATTGCGGGGCCGGCGAAAGTGTCCTTCCAGGAATGGGTGGTGCCGTCGCTGGGATCGCGCCCGCACGATCCGCTCGCTGCAAGGGACGGTTCCATCTGGTGGAGCGGGATGTTTGCCAACGTCCTGGGGCGGCTCGACCCGAAGACAGGCGAGATGAAAGAGTTTCCCGTTTCGAAACCTCGCTCCGGTCCACACGGCCTGGTGGAGGACAAAGACGGCAACATCTGGTATACGGCGAATCAGAGCACCTATGTGGGCAAGCTCAATCCGAAGACCGGAGCCATTACCGAATACCCGGTTCCAGAAGGCGTGCGCGGCCCACACACTCCGATCTTCGACCAGAAGGGCACGTTGTTCTTTACGACCCAGTCGGGTCACGTGGGCAGAATCTATCCCGCCACCGGAGAGATGAAGGTGATGGCGACTCCCAGTTCGGGCACGTATCCGTATGGCATCCAGGTGAACTCGAAAGGAGTGCCGTGGTACGTGGATTTTCGCGGCAACCGTGTGGGGAGCGTCGATCCCGTGACGATGCAGATCAAGGAATATACGCTGCCAAGTCCCGATGCCCGTCCGAGGCGCCTTGCACTGGCTCCTGACGACGTCGTCTGGTATACCGACTTCGCGCGCGGCTACCTGGGGCGGTTCGATCCGGTAACGGGCAAGGTGAAGGAATGGGAGTCTCCCAGCGGCCGCGAATCTCAACCGTATGGGATTGCCTATTCCGACGGGGCGATCTGGTACAGCGAATCATCGGTGAGGCCGAACACGCTGGTACGTTTCGATCCGCAGACAGAAAAATTCCAGACCTGGATTATTCCCGCGGGCGGCGGCGTGGTGCGGAACATGATGAAGACGCCGAGCGGCAACAACCTGGTACTGGCTGAAAGCGGGCTGAACCGTGTGGCGCTGGTAGAGATTAAGGACAGCGGTTCGAAGTAAACGAGTCAGAGACACGGTGCCGACGGCTGGAAGATAGTCGGGCCGGCAGTCCAAGCCCGAGCGGTATGAATTCGGCACGATGAAATTCACGAATGGCAGAAATTGTGCCATTATTTTCCACAAATATACTGATACTAATTGCCCCCCCGGGTGAAGGATTACTTCGTGTTTCCGCCAGGGCCGGACGCCGCACGGGGTGTGAAGGAATTTGACATCCGGGATGAATACTTGCAGAATAGTACCCAGTTCGCTTGGGTGTTAGTATTGCAAAAATCCTGCTTGTCTCAAGTGGTTCATTTTCCCAAAGGGAGTACTTTCTATGAAGAAACTGAGTCGTTTCTTTGGGCTGCTGGTCCTTGCCGTCTCGTTGTACGGGCAAAGTGATCGCGGCACCATTACAGGAACGGTATCCGATGCCGCGGGGGCATTGATTCCATCCGCCGTTGTTACGGCAGTCAATCCGGAAAACGGTATACAGTTTCGAACTGAAACTACCAGCACCGGCAACTATACGATTCCCTCCGTACCTGCGGGCGGATATGACCTGACGATTGAGCATCCGGGCTTCCGCAAGTTTGTGCAGGCTGGATTGCGTGTACAGGTGGCACAGACGGCGAGGGTCGATGTCGCGCTTCAGGTCGGTTCCACCTCAGAGTCCGTCACCGTCACCGCCGACGCTCCGCTTCTGAAGAGCGAAAGCGCGGAGCAGTCCACCACCATCAGCGGGGACCGGATCAACGCGCTTCCACTGAACTTTGCACTGGGCGCCGGCGCGGTTCGCAATCCGCTCAGCTTCGTTCAACTGGCCCCGGGCGCCAGCATCAACGGCTGGAACGATATTCGCGTGAATGGCGCTCCCAGCAACACTTTCCGCATCATTTTCGAAGGCCAGGACACCACGAGCGCGCTGAATCCGCGCGTATCGGATGAGTCGCAAGCGTCGGTCGAAGCGATTGAAGAATTCACGTTGCAGAGCAGCAACTTTTCAGCTGAGTTTGGCCAGGTGGGCGGTGGACTTTTCAATTTCACTTCGCGCTCCGGCACAAATCAATATCATGGCAGCGGATACGACTATTTCGCTCATGAGGGCCTCGGTGCGGCGCAGCCGTTCACGAATGTGCGGCCACAGGTGCGCCGGCATGATTTCGGTGGCAGCATCGGCGGTCCGGTCTTCATTCCGAAGGTCTACAACGGCAAGGACCGCACGTTTTTCTTCTTCAATTATGAGATGTTTCGCGATCGTCAGAACAAGGTGAACGGATTCGGAACGGTCCCCACGGACGCTTTCCGGAATGGCGATTTCAGCTCGATTCTTACCGGACGAGTTCTTGGCGTTGACCCGCTGGGACGCAACATCATGGAAAATGCGATCTACGATCCAGCCACCAAGCGCACGGTAAACGGCCAGGTGGTGATGGATCCGTTTCTGAACAACATGATCCCTGCGTCGCGATTTGATCCCGTCGCAGCCAAAGTACAGGGTCTGATTCCCAAAGCGGACGGCCCTGGGTTGGTGAACAATTTTACCCGTAGGTACGCCTACCGGAAAATCCAGGCGATTCCCAGCGTCAAGATCGACCACAGTTTCAATGGGAGCGCGAGAATGAGCGCCTACTGGTCGGCCCAGCGCACAGATAAGGACAATGGCCAGGACGACGGCTTGCCGGATCCGATTTCCCCGCGCCGCGATCAGATCATCCGGAGCCAGACGGTTCGCGTGAACTACGATCAGACGATCAGCCCAACCTTCCTGGTCCATCTCGGAGCAGGGTATCAGCGCTATCACAATCCCGACGCGTCCCCGCAGTCTATTCAGGACTACGATGCTTCCCAACTCGGATTCAAGGGGCAAGTGGGTTCGGGATTCCCGAGGTTGACGGGCTTGGTCGGCTCTCTGGGCGGTGTGGCCAACCTTGGCCCGACGAACCGTACTCTTTACCTGCAGGACAAACCAACGGCGGTGGCGAGCGCGACCTACATTCGCGGGAACCACACGTTTAAGTTTGGGGGTGAGTGGCGCATCGACACGTTCACGAACATTTCCACTAGCGGCGTCGCCGGAGTTTACGGATTCTCTAACACAGAAACGGCTCTCCCCTCGACGAACGGCCAGAATTTGCAGGGCGGTTCGGTTGGATTCAATTACGCGAGCTTCCTTCTGGGGCGTGTGAACAACGTATCTCTTTCCAACACGCAGGCGCCTCAATACCGGCGAATGAACTGGGGCTTCTTCGGGCAGGATACCTGGAAAGTGACCCGGAAGCTTACTCTCGACCTCGGAATACGGTACGATCTGCAGAATCCGTCGCGCGAGCTTTGGCGCCGCACCAGCGGTTTCTCTGCAAGCGTTGCAAATCCGAATGCGGGCGGATTGTTAGGTGGAACCGTTTATGAAGGCAGCGGATCGGGACGCTGCAACTGCGAACTGGCGCATACGTATAAATTGGCATTTGCACCTCGTCTGGGCGTTGCCTATCAAATCGACGACAAGACGGTGTTCCGGGCCGGTATCGGAATTTCCTATGGCCAGCTCACCGGCTTCAATTACATCGGAGGCGGCAACTCGCAGGGAATGGGCTTCAATACCGTTTCCTTCGGCACTCCTTCGTTTGGAGACCCTGCGTTCGTGCTGGCTTCGGGCATTCCGTCGTACGATCCAAACTCCCTGTTTGGCGCCAGTTATGACCCGGGCTTGCGTGTTTCTAACGGTCAATTGCTGAGCGCCACATCGGTGATCGATCAGAATGCCGGCCGGCCGCCGCGCCAGCTCAGTTGGAATATCGGGCTGCAGCGTGAAGTGGCGAAGAACATTGTGGTTGAGGCGGCCTATGTGGGCAATCGCGGAGTTTGGTTCCGTGCCGATGGGCTGATTGACTACAACGCGCTGACACCGGAGCGAATCCGGAGCTTTGGCCTCAACATTGGCAATGCAGACGATCGCACGCTACTGACATCACGGCTCGATTCGGCCCTTGCGATCCAGCGCGGCTTCAAAGCGCCTTACGCAGGGTTTCCGCTGTCCGCCACCGTGGCACAGAGCCTGCGTCCATTTCCGCAATTCACCAGTATCGGCAGTACGTGGGCTCCGCTGGGAAGCAATTGGTATGACTCTTTGCAGGCGAAGGTCACCAAGCGCTACTCGTTCGGACTCGACTTCTCGATGGCCTATACATGGTCGAAGAATCTCACCAACACCGAGGATCAGGATGGGACCGTGGTTCCCACCAACGACGTATTCAATCGCCAGCTGCAGAAGGCGCTTTCTCGCGAAGATCAGCCACACGTTTTCGTGACCGGGTACAACTACACTATTCCAACGGCCGGGTTCGCCAAGAATAACGCTTTTGCCCGGGTTGCTCTCAGCGGCTGGAGTCTGGGCGGCGTTCTGCGATATGCAAGCGGCAAGCCCATTCGCGTTCCGCAGGCACAAAACGCACTGAGTTCTCTGTTGTTCCGGGGAACCAACGTAAACCGTGTTCCTGATGTGCCCTTGTTCACCAAGGACCTGAATTGCCACTGCTTCGATCCCAACAAAGAATTCGTCCTGAACCCGAAAGCATGGGCCGATCCTGGTCCGGGTGAATGGGGCACGGCAGCCGCCTATTACAACGACTATCGTTATGCCCGCCGCTATGACGAGCAGATGAGCGTCGGCAAGCAGTTCCATATCCGGGAGCGTATGTCGCTCCAGCTACGGGCTGAATTCTTCAACGTATTCAACCGGACGTATCTGAACAATCCGGACAGCACCAATGCCAAGGCAACACAAACGCTGGATCCCAGAACGGGGTTGACATCGTCCGGTTTCGGGCGCATCAACAACGGTTCCACGTTTGCTCCGCCGCGATCGGGGCAGATTGTAGCGCGATTCCAGTTCTAGTCGCTCTTCAGTGCAATTCGGGCGAGAATGAGAAGGTGCGGTCTGCCCTCATTCTCGCCTTTTTCTTTTTCTCCACCGCTCCCAAGCCGGTATTCGAAACGCTTACTGTCTCTCAAACCGGCATCACTTTTGTGCACGATAACGCAAAATCGGAGCGGCGTTATCTGCCGGAGTCAATGGGCCCAGGCGTCGCGATCTTCGACTTTGACAACGACGGTTGGATGGATCTCTATTTCACCAATAGCGGACCCGCAGACTTTTTTGGCCCGAAGAAGCCTCTTCGCAACGCTCTTTACCGCAATAACCACGACGGCAAGTTCATAGATGTGACGGAGAAGGCCGGGGTTCGCGGCCGTGACTTCGGAATCGGTGTCACTACCTGCGATTACAACAACGATGGCTGGACGGACCTGTTTCTCACCAACTATGGAACCAATGTTCTCTATCGCAACAATGGCGACGGCACATTTACCGATGTAACGGAACAGGCCGGACTGAACCGGCCTGGGCTGTATACGGCGGCTGTATTCTTCGACTTTGACAATAACGGCACGCAGGATTTGTTCGTCGGCCATTTTGTAAAGTGGAGTAAATCTCTGGAACGCGATTGCACGCAGAAGGGCGTGCCCCACTATTGTTATCCGCTGACCTACGATCCCTGGCCGAGCAGCCTCTACCGCAACAACGGGAACGGAACGTTTACCGATGTGAGCGATCGATCGGGCATCGGTAAACAGATGGGTAAGACCTTTGGAGCCGTAGCCACCGACGTCAATAACGACGGGCTTCTGGATCTTTTCGTAGCGAATGATTCCGTGGCGAATTTTCTGTTCGTGAACAAGGGGGACGGAAAGTTTGAGGAGGCCGGACTGGAGGCGGGCGTCGCCTACAATTCAGACGGGGCGGCGCGTTCGGGAATGGGCGTGGACGCAGCGGACTATAACAACGACGGATGGCAGGACCTTTTCGTGGCAAACTTCAACCGCGAGAAGTTCTCGATCTATCGAAACCGAAAGGACGGCACCTTTGCGGACGATTCCGGCGTGACGGGAATCGCCATGGCCACTCATATGTTCAGCGGGTGGGGCGTGAAGTTTTTCGACTTCAATCACGATGGCTATCAGGACCTGATTGTCTGCAACGGACATCCCGACGATTTGATTGAGACTCTCTCCAGTACGCTCACCTACAAAGAGCCCATTCTGCTGTTTGAAAATCAGGGCGGAAAATTTGTGAAACTTGATCCTGGCAAGGCCGGTGAGGCGTTCGGGCGCAATTACCCGGCTCGCGGTCTGGCCGTCGGGGATCTTGATAACGATGGATTTCCCGATGTAGTGATTGCCAATTCAGGGGAGGCGCCGCTGGTGCTGCGGAATACCGGATCCGCTGCGGCATCGAACGGCTGGGCGGGTCTGAAGCTGGCAGGAAATCCGACCGGCGCGTTGATCACCTGGTCAGCGGGTGGTGTGAGACACAGCAGGCTCAAAACTTCCGGCGGCAGCTACCTCTCGGCGCACGATCCGCGCGAATTGTTGGGATTCGGTCCATTTTTTAAAGCGGATTGGATTGAAGTGAAGTGGCCCGCTCCAATCAGCAAAGTAGACCGTTTCGAGAACGTAAAGGCAGGGCGATACTACGCGCTACGCGCTGGTGGAAAATTGCAATGATCTGGCTGGCGGCATTTCTGTTGGCGGCTGCCGCGGCCGAGCACTATACTCGCGCCAACGCATATTTTGGACAGCAGCGCTTCACGGAGGCGGAGGCCGAACTGGTAGCAGCGCTGCACGAGGATCCAAACCTGGTGGCGGCTCTGACCCTGAAGGGCAAGCTCGCCATGGCGTTGAACCGTTTTGACGAGGCTCGCGAAGCGTTTGTCCGCGCGGGGGAATTGCAGCCGAAGTCGGCGTATGTCCAATTCCTGCTTGGCTTCTTTTACTATGTCGACAACGATTTTCAAAAGGCGATTCCAGCGCTCGAGATCGCGCGTCAATTAAATCCGAATGACTCCCGGGCGGTTTTCTACCTGGCACTTTCGCAGGATGGACTTGGCGCCGCGGATGCCGCTGTTCCGCTGTATGAAAAGACTATTGAGCTGGAGAAAAGCGGCGGCCATCCAACTCCTGACGTGCACGTCGCCTATGCGCGGCTTCTGTTTTCCCTTGGCCGTTATGAGGATGCCGAAAAGCAAGTAATGCTGGCCCTCGGGCTCGATCCGAAATCCCGCGATGCCCACTATGAGCTGGGCCGGCTATGGTTCGAAAAGGGAGAGTTTGCCAAGGCAGCGGCGGAAGGGGAGATAGCCCTGGCGATCCCGGGCGTCGGTACTCTCGACCGGCAGATTCACTTTCTTCTGGCCAGATCGTATGCGAAGGCCGGCCGGAAGGACCTGGCGGATTACCATCTCGCAAAGTTCAAAGCCGCTGGTGTGAGCCTGCGCCGATGATGTTTCTCCTTCTCGCCCAGGCCGTGTTCACGGGCAATCAAGCCTGCGCGCCGTGCCACAAAGCGATCTTTGCAAGTTACCAGCGCACTCCCATGGCTCGCAGCAGCGGAGTGGTTTCAGGCAGAGTTCCACCAGGGACGTTCCGTCACAGCGAATCGGCAATCACGTACACAATTACTGAAGATGGAACGATCGGCGGGCGGAAACTCGATTACTTCATCGGTTCGGGTGAAGCGGGCATCAGCTATCTGTATTCCTTGGCCGGCTTCCTGTTTCAAGCGCCTGTCACCTGGTATTCCCAAAAAGGCCGCTGGGACATGTCTCCGGGCTACGAGCATGACCACGATCCGCTATGGAACCGGGCGGTCACTCCGAACTGCCTGTTCTGCCATGCGAGCCAGGCGCGGCCGATCTATGGAACGGAGAATCAATACGCGGACCCTCCGTTCGCCCAAAACGGTGTTGCTTGCGAACGATGCCATGGGCCCGGGTCGGAACACGTCAAAGGTAGCGGACGCATGGTGAACCCATCAAGACTGGATGCCGCGCGGCGCGATAGCGTGTGCGCACAATGTCATCTTTCGGGAGAGGCGCGGGTCGAGAGAGCAGGGAAGGCGATGGCCATGTATCGCGCAGGTGACCTGCTGGAGGACTACGCATCTTATTTTGTGCTTTCGGGAGCCCGAAGTGCCGGTATCAAAGCAACGGGCTATGTGGAGAAGCTCGCGGAGAGCCGCTGCAAGCAGGTGAGCGGGGACAGGTTATGGTGTGGCTCCTGCCACGATCCGCATACCGTTCCGGTTCGTGAGCAGCGTGTTGGCTACTTTCGCGCAAAATGTCTCACCTGCCATGAACAACCGCATTCAGAAGGTGGCGGCGGCCCGGATTGCATGAATTGCCATATGCCGCGGGCACGAGTGGTGGATGGAGGCCACGGCATCCTCACCGATCACAGCATCCCGAAGAGGCCCCGCAAGATCGCCTTCGAAGGAGCCGGGGTGTGGAAACTGGAGCCATTCCTGGGCGGAGGCGAAGCGCGGGAACTCGGGTTGGCTTACGCTGAAGTCGGCTTGAGGACAGGCGATCGCCGGCAGCAGGACGAGGCTATCCGGTTGCTTTCCTCGATCTCGGTTGATCCGGAGGTCGCCGTGCGGCTGGGTGACCTGCTGCAGCGGAAGGGAAACACCGCGCGCGCAGAGCAGCTTTATGCACTGGCTCCGAATTCCATCGCCGCGCTGGTGAATCTGGGCGGAATCTACGGAGCACGCGGAGAGTATTCCAAAGCGATCAAGCTATGGCGGTCGGCATTGGAGAAGAATCCGGGGCAGCGCGAGGCGTCGCTCAATCTTGCTCTGACCCTCCGCTCGTTAGGATTGGCAGACGATGCGGCCAAAGTAGAGGCCAGCATGCGGCGCTTCCAGGATCGAAAGTAGATGCGCCTAACGCCCGTCTAGGCGAAGATCCCGTCGTGCACGTTACCCGCAGTATCCGTCAGGCGGAAATCGCGGCCGGAATACCGATACGTCAGCTTCAAGTGGTCCAGCCCCATCAATGCCAGGACGGTCGCATGGAAATCATGGATGTGCATGCGATTCTCCGCGGCGTGGTAGCCGAATTCGTCGGTTGCACCGTACGTGAAACCGCCCTTCACACCACCACCCGCCATGAAGAGCGAGTAGCCATACGGATTGTGATCGCGGCCGTTCCCGCTCTCTGAAACCGGGGTGCGCCCGAACTCGCCGGACCAGATGACCAAAGTATCCTTCAAGAGGCCTCGCGCCTTGAGGTCCTTCAGGAGACCGGCGATTGGTTTATCCACCTCGGCGGCGTTCTCGTTGTGCTTGGTGAAGAGATCGGAATGCTGGTCCCACTTGTAGCTGTGGGTGCACTGGATAAACCGCACGTCGTTCTCAGCCAGACGCCTTGCAAGCAGACACTGCCACCCGAAGTCCGCGGTCTTGGGATTGTCGAGCCCGTACAGCTTTTTCGTCTCTTCGGATTCACCGGATACATCGAATACTTTCTGCGCTTCCGCCTGCATGCGAAAACCCATCTCAAACGACTGGATGCGCGTCTCCAGCTCGTCATCCAGCTTCCACAGCTCCTGATGTTTGCGGTTGATGGCCTGGATCATGTCCAGCTCGTAACGCTGCTGTTCGCGCGTCAATCCCTGATTAATCAGGTATTCAATCGGCTCCTTCTGGATTTCGCTCACCTGCATGCCTGCGTTGCCGATGGCGGTTCCCTGAACGGCGCCTGGGAGAAAACCGGATGCCCAGTTCTTCGACCCACCGTGCGATAGGGCCGGCTTAATGGTGATGTAACCGGGCAGATTCCTGTTCTCCGAACCGAGGCCGTAGAGCACCCAGGATCCCATGCTTGGACGCGTGAATGTGAAAGTCCCGGTGAAGGTCTGCAGCAGCGCGGCGCCATGGTCGACGCCTTCGCCCACCATGGAGCGAACTACGCAGAGATCGTCGGCACACTCGCGGATGTTGGGCAGCAGGTCGCTGATCGGCATCCCGCTCTGGCCGCAATTCTTGAACTTCCACGGAGACTTCATCAGGCCACCCGTCTTACCGGCCGCGAAAGTCAGCGGCTGCTTGATGGGCAGGGGCTTGCCGTCGTTCGCATCCAGGTAGGGCTTCGGATCGAATGTGTCGATGGACGAAGGCCCACCGTGCATGAACAGAAAGATCACGCGCTTGGCTCTGGCAGGAAACATGGGCGACTTGGGAGTCAGCGGGTCGACTGCCGTCTCCGCCAAAAGGGACTGCAGCCCCATAAAGCCGAAACCGCAACCAGCCGCACGGAGCATTGCCCGGCGTGACATTTCTGAATTCCTGGGCGCCTTGCTGATCAGTGATCGAATGTCCATCTTCTTCAAACCCTCTTTGTTAAAACCCGTTTCTTCCTCGCTAATAGACAAACATGAATTCGTTTGACGCCATCAGCGCGTGAGTCAGGCTGGTCCACGCGTTCATTTCGTCAATCTGACTCCACTTTTGGCGAAAGCTCTGCAGATAAGTAAGTCCCGTGTCCGTCTCGCTTGCATCCGGGCGGCGTCCGAGAACACGCAGGTAAATTTCTTCCATGCGCCGATTGTCCTTCTTCTCCTGCTTCAGCACGGCGGTTGCCAGGGACTTGGCTTCCCGGATCACCATCGGACTGTTCATGACAAACAACGCTTGTGTGGCAACGGTGGTGGAGGTGCGCCTGCCGTCCGGCGTGGTGGCATCTCCAAAATCGAACAGAGTGTACAGGGTCGGCAAATTCGAGCGGCGCAACGGCAGATAGATGCTGCGGCGGTTCGTCTTCTCCGGGTTCATGCTGATGCGGTTCGCGCTGGTTTCGCCGTCGGTGCCGACGCCAGGATCGAGCGTGCCGCCCATGGTCAGATCCAGGTCTCCGCCTAACGCGAGATAGGCGTCGCGGATTTCTTCGATACTCAGACGCTGCCGGGGATAGTGCGAGACCATCCGGTTCTCCGGATCCTTCGCCTTCGTCTCTTCATCGAAAACCGCACTCATCTGGTAGGTTTTTGAGAGCATGATCATCCGGTTCATTTTCTTAATGGACCAGCCACTCTCGATAAAAGTCTTCGCCAGGTAGTCGAGCAGTTCGGGATCGGAAGGACGTTCCCCAAGCCGGCCGAAATTGTCCGGTGTACGAACGATTCCATCGCCGAAGTGTCCTTGCCAGATGCGGTTTGCCATCACCCGCGGAGGTAGTGGATTGCGGGGATCGACGATCCAATTGGCAAGTTCCAGGCGTCCGCTATTCGTCTTCACTTCAGGGGCTGGCGCGCTCAGACGAAGGATGGAAGGAACGGTGCGCGCCACTGCATCGCCGGGATTGTGATAGTCCCCACGAATGAAGACCTTCTGAGCCTCAGTTTCGCCTTCCTTCACGGCGCACGCCATGGGAACTTCTTTCGTCGGAAGCGTCTTTTCCATGGCTTCGGCTTGCAGCATCAGTGCGTGCGCCTCTTTCAACTTCTCCGGAGAAAGAGTCGCCAGTTGTTCTTCACGAGTCTGGTGAAGAGGACCGCCATCCTGCCAGACGGCGACGAAGAAGGGATCCTTGTCCGAACTCATGGCGGGGCGAGTGCCGGCAACCTTGCCGGCACTCGGGAAGCTGCGCTGCGCCTGCTTCCACCAGCTCAAATCCTGTTCGTACTGGTAGGCGCTGCGGCGGAAATCCTCCTGGTACTCGGCGGCGATGTCCTTGCGGTTTGCGTCAGTGGCTGCGCGCCACTTCTTAAGCTCCGGACGGCTGCCGTCCTTCAGGTATGCAACCCAGCGGAGCAAGTCCTTCTCGTTCAACTTGGTTTCCGCGGCCACGGCGGCCAGTAGTTCGCCTCCGCTGGAGACGCGATAAGCGGCCTGCATAGAAGCGGCGATCTGCTTTTCCCCTAAGCTGCGCTGCGTCTTTGCATCCTTATCGAAGTCAATGATGCCCGAGATCTTTTTTTCGAGATCGTTATAAGCGTTCCACTGTTTCTTGAAAGTTTCAAATACTGCGGGGTCGGTCAGCGGAGTCTGGATAGGGTCGCCGGTTTCGCCCTTTGCGTAGCTCAGCGTCGAAGCGAAAATTGCCGCGAGTTGATAGTAGTCTTTGGTCGCAATCGGGTCGAACTTGTGATCGTGGCAGCGGGCGCAATTGACGGTAAGGCCCATCAGTGCCTTCGAGGTCACCTCGATCTGATCATCGACGACATCGTACCGTTTCAGCGGAAGATCTTTCTGGGCGAGAGCTTTCTTTCCCAGGGCGAGGAAACCAGTGGCGATGATGCCGCGATATCCGACACCCGAATTCGGATCGGCTGCGAGAATATCCCCGGCCAGTTGCTCACGCACGAACTGGTTGTACGGCATGTCATCGTTGAACGCCTGCACGACGTAGTCGCGATAGCGCCAGGCGTGAGGATACCGGTGATCTTCGTCGCTGCCGGTAGAATCGGCGTAACGCATCACGTCGAGCCAATGCCGCCCCCAGCGTTCCCCGTAGCGGGGCGAAGCTAGGAGACGGTCCACCACCTTCTCAAAGGCCTGAGGGGACTTGTCGGCCAGGAATGCCTGCAATTCCTTTTCCGTGGCCGGGAGCCCGGTAAGATCAAATGTCGCGCGGCGGAGGAGTGTCGGCTTGTCTGCTTGCGGCGCCGGCTTCATGCCGTTCTTTTCCAGATTGGCGAGAACGAACTGATCCAGGGGACTGATCGCCCAGTCTTTCTGCTTCGTGGTGGGCGGACCCGCTTTGGAAAGCGATTTGAAGGCCCAGAAGTTCTTGTCCGCGTCCGTGATGACGCCGCGCAGCGCCACGGGGCGCACTCCGGTTCCGGCCAGTGAATTACCGGCCGCAGGAGTGGTGGCTGGAATGGGAGCACCGGCTGCGACCCACTCGCGAACCGCAGCGATCGTCTCCGGAGGCAGTTTGCCTTGAGGCGGCATTTTCACCTGGCTCTCATAGTTCAGAGCCTGCACCAATACACTCTTCTCGGGCTCGGATGGCTTACCGAAGATACCCATGGAAGAGGCTTCTTTTATGGATTCCGGTGAACTGAGATCGATACCGCCGCTCTTGAGTTTGGCATTGTGACAGCCCGCGCAATTTGACGCGAAGAGGGGGCGTGCGTTCTTCTCAAAAAGCTCGAGTTGGGCTGGTGTTTGCGCCATCCCAGCGGAAATTGTGAGAGTGGCCAACGTTAAAATCGCTGTAAGGTTTCGCAAAGGACTTCCTGGGATCATCGAAACGTGAAGCGCTTGAATGATGTTCCAATCCTAGGTTATCACCGATCGTAGGGAGCAGGGCCGGGGATGGGCTCCCACTCGCGTCGATCACCCGCCTTTTGTTCCCATTAGATGTTAGAATTAGGCCGCAATGAGTTGGGCGAGTTCCCCTGTTGTATTGAGAGCGAAATGAGAATCCAGCCATGATCAACCGGCGAAATTTCACAAGTTCCATGCTTGGCTGCGCAGCACTCAACTATGTAACCGCGGTCGCTGGCGCAGGAAGCTTCCCAGCCAGAGAGAATGGAACCCACATGGGAATCCATCCGCAGACATCAGGTGCCCGAGTGGTATCGAAACGCCAAGCTCGGCATCTTCATTCATTGGGGACTGTACTCGGTTCCGGCCTGGGCACCCACTACGGGCGAACTGGGAACGGTGGACTGGAAACAATGGTTCCGGCTGAATCCGTACGCGGAGTGGTATTTGAATACTCTGCGAATCAAGGACTCGCCCACCTATAAGCATCATCTGGAGACTTACGGCAAGGACTTCGACTACTACCAGTTCGCGCCGATGTTCAATCAGGCGACCGCGAAGTGGGACCCGTCAAGCTGGGCCGCCGTCTTCAGGAAAACCGGCGCGCGCTATGCCGTGCTTACGACGAAGCATCACGACGGATTCCGCCTGTGGCCGAGTAAAGTTCCCAACCCCCGCCGCAAGGGGCCGGAGATATCGGCCAGCCGGGACCTGGTGGGAGATCTGACGGCGGCGGTCCGGTCCGCGGGGATGAAGATGGGGCTGTACTATTCCGGAGGACTGGACTGGACATTCACGCAGGAACCGATCCAAGACCGCGCCGACCTTCGTCGAATGATCCCGCAGGGAGAAGATTACGCCCGTTACGCCGACGCCCACTGGACGGAGTTGACCGATCGCTATCAACCGGCCGTGATGTGGAACGACATCAATTACCCCAAGGCAGGCAAACTCCCGGAAATTTTCGCGCATTACTACAACACTGTCAAAGATGGCGTGGTCAACAATCGCTTCGGAGTGGAGTTTGCCGATTTCACTACGCCTGAATACTCCAGATACGACAAGATCACGGAGAAGAAGTGGGAATCGTGCCGCGGCCTGGGATTCAGCTTCGGCTACAACCAGGCAGAGGGACCGGAGCAAGTGATAGCCGCTGACAAGCTGATCTGGCTGCTGGTTGACATCGTCAGTAAGAACGGCAATCTCCTGCTGAACATCGGCCCCAGGCCGGACGGTTCCATCTCCGATATTCAGCTGGACCGTTTGCACAAGCTCGGGGAGTGGCTCGCCGTCAACGGGGAAGGAATCTTCGATAGCCAACCTTGGGTGCGCCCTTCCGCGTCCGGGGCAGGCGCGCCACAGGCCCGCTTCACACGAAAGAACGACAGCGTCTATGCGTACCTGGAGAGCGCAGCACCTGGAAATCTCACTATCCCCGGCGTCATCGCCGCGGAAGGCTCCAAAGTGCGAATCCTCGGCTCCAATGCCGACAGCGAATGGACGCAGCGCGGGCGGGACCTGCAGATCAAACCACAGGCTGCGGTTTCAGGTAACGCCGCGATAGGCATACGCATCACTCCGGAACCCTGGCAAGTCGTAAAAGGTTGAAGATCTAACTACAGTGCGCATCCTGCTATTCCTGGTGATTGCTGATCTGGCCGCGGGCGAAGTGGTTTATCGCAACACCAGCGCGCAAGTTGGTTACACCAGTTCCCGGGCGTGCGCGGGATGCCACCGGTCGATCTACGAATCCTACGCAAGCAGCGGGATGGGCCGTTCCCTCTCGCGGCCCAGCCCTGACCTGTTGGCCGGCCCCGTGCTTGTGCGTAATGAAACCTTGCATCGGGAGTTTCGCGTCATCCGTGACGGCGACTCTCTTTTTCAGTCGGAGTCCGAGCAAAAAGACGGCAAAACTGTTTTCGAGACCATCCACAAGCTGGAATACGCGATCGGTTCGGGCGAGAATGGCATCAGCTTTGTGGTTCGCCGCGGCGATCATCTCTTTCAAGCGCCGATTTCTTATTACGCAGCCGCGAAAGCATGGGATTTCTCGCCCGGTTTCCGGCAGACAGGAGAAGGTTTCAGCCGTCCCATCTACGAGGCGTGCATCGTCTGCCATGCAGGGCGTCCGCAGGCCATGCCGCAGGGGGAAGGGAGGTATCAGGACCCGCCATTCGCCGAACTGGCTATCGGATGCGAAAACTGCCATGGACCAGGCCAACTGCACGTGCAGGAACGCGGCCGGGGGGCGAAGGACCGGCCGGATACGTCCATCGTGAATCCAGCGCGGCTGCCGGCGCGGCTCGCCGAGGATGTCTGCATGCAGTGCCATCAGGGAGGTGATGCGCGGGTGCTTTTACCGGGGAAGCGCTACGCTGACTTCCGGCCCGGCACACCCTTGATTCGATCGGTGGCCATCTTCGGCCTTCCAGTGAATGAAAAAGACGTCGACCTGCTGGAACACCACGCCTCCATGAAATTGAGCCGATGTTTTAAAGCAAGCGGGGAGAAGCTAAGTTGCCTGACCTGTCATGATCCCCACCGCCAGCCTTCCTCTGCGCAAGCGCCTGCCTATTTCAACGGGAAATGCATGGGCTGCCACAGCCGGCAAAGCTGCAAACTGAGCCTCGCGTCCCGGCGGCAAACTGTGCCGGCCGACAATTGCATTCAATGCCATATGCCGAAGCGCAGCGTTGAGACTGTATCCCATGCGGCTCTCACTAATCACCGCATCCCTGCGCGCACGGGTACAGGTTCCGCGCAATTGCAGGCTCCGGCTTCGTTCCGGCCGGACCTGCCTGGTCTGTTCTTGCTGAATGAGCGTGCCGGGGAGCCCCCGTTGCCCCTTTTGACGCGATTGTCCGCGTATGGAGAACTGATGGCACGCGCTCCTGCGCTGCAATCGAAGTATCAGGAGTTACTGAATGAGGCCAGCCGGTCTGCTCCTGAAGACCCTCTGGTGCTGGCAGCGTTGGGCCGGAAAGCGCTCGCCGAAAACCGCACCGAGGCTATCGAGCTTTTGAGCAAATCGGAGAGCAAGGGAGCGCCGGGTTACTCGACGTACGTGGATCTGAGCGAGGCGCTATCCCATGCCGGACGGGTGGAGGAGTCAGAGTCTGCACTCGAACGCGGCGCGCGGGCATTCCCTTTCTCCGCTCCCATACGGAAGCATCTGGTGCTCGGTTACATCCGGTTGAAAGACTATGCCAAAGCCAAGCAGGCGATGGAGCGGTTCGTAGAGGACTTCCCCGAAGACGCGTTCATGCGAGGCTTGCTACAACAGGCGCAGGGAGGAGTGCGCCGGTGAGGGTCAGCCTGCGGCATGCCGCGCGGCGCCAGATAGGAAAGCTCGCAGGTGTGGAGGGGCGCCCCATTTGAAAATCCCCGCTTGGGCCACATGCAGTCTCTGCGCTCTGGTGTCCTCTTGTTGTCTTCTATTACTCGCCCAAACGCCGCGCCACGCCAAGCCCCCCATGTTCGCGGACGTTACAGAGCGCTCAAAGGTGCAGTTCCTTCACCGGTCCAGCGCCACCTCGCAGAAGTATCTGATCGAATCGATGGCTGGCGGCGCAGCCGTGTTCGATTACGACGGTGACGGTCTGCTGGACATATTCCTGACTAACGGCGCCGCGCTGCGTGATTCCATGCCGGCCGGTGCGCGGCCCGACAAGATTTCACCGCAATACTGGAACCGCCTCTACCGTAACAATGGCGATGGTACCTTTGCGGACGTGACTGAGAAGGCCGGCCTGCAGGGCACTGGATACTCAATGGGGGCGGCCGCAGCGGACTACGACAACGACGGGCATACCGATCTGTATGTAACCAACCTGAACGGCAATACGCTCTACCGCAACAACGGCGATGGATCGTTTACCGATGTAACCGCGCGGGCAGGAGTGCTCGGCGGCGAGTGGTCCAGTGGTGCATTGTTTATCGACTACGATCGCGACGGGCTGCTGGATCTGATCGTTTCCAGGTACGTGAAGTGGGACTTTTCCATGGATATCTGGTGCGGCGAGCGCAAGCCCGGGCTGCGTGCCTACTGTCATCCCGATCAGTTCCAACCCATTACACATCTCGTCTTTCATAACGAAGGAAGCGGCAGATTCAAAGACAGAACTCAGGAGAGCCGCATGGGCCAGTACCCGGGCAAAGGGTTAGGCATCGCCATGAACGACTTCGACGGGGACGGGTGGCCGGATGTTTTCGTGGCCAATGATGCGGTCCCACAACAACTGTTTCGAAACAGGCGCGACGGAACGTTCGAGGAAGTGGGTCTGGCACGGGGCGTTGCATACGACGATGATGGGCGCAGCTTTTCCGGCATGGGCGCTGATTTCGCCGACTACGACAATGACGGCTGGCCCGACATTTTCGTGAACGCCCTGGCGACGCAACGTTATTCTCTCTTCGATAACCGCAAGGGTCTTTTCGACTATGTGTCGGATTCCAGCGGAGTGGGTGCGGCCAGCATTCTCCATTCGGGATGGGGGGCGAAGTTCATCGATTTCGATAACGACGGATGGAAGGATTTAATGGTCGGCCAGTCTCACGTGATGGATAACATCCAGCTTACCCAGCCGCACCTGCGCTATCTGGAGGCGCCCCTGTTGTTGAAGAACGTGAATGGGAGGTTCGAGGATGTCTCAAAGGAAGCGGGTCCCGCCATGCAGCGGCCGCGCGCCACGCGAGGGATAGCGTTCGGCGACCTGAACAACGACGGCTGGATGGACATGGTGCTGAATTGCAATAACGAAGCAGCGGCTATTTTTCAAAACCAGCGTGTGGGCGGCAATCACTGGCTAATGGTGAATACGGTGGGTACCACCAGCAATCGCGATGGCATCGGAACACTAGTTCGACTGGAGACGGACTCCGGCCCGCCGCAGCACGCCATGGTCAGCACCGGGTCCAGTTATCTGTCTTCGAGCGACAAGCGGCTGCACTTTGGCATCGGGGCAAATCGCATCGTCAAGCTGCTCGAGTTAAAGTGGCCGAGCGGAAAGGTGCAGCGGCTGGAGAATCTGCCGGTTGATCGCGTCATGACCGTGCGCGAGCCGTAAGGCGCTCAGCGTGACTTCGTCCGGAAGCCTTCCAGCAACTCCAGCCCCTTCAGAATCTCGGAGTCGCCGGGCATGTCGCGCAACGCCAGCCGCAGTTCCTTCTCACCCTCTTCGAACTGGCCCGCCTGGCATGCCGTCAAACCCAGATTCTTGTGCAGCAAGGGAAGGGAAGAACACGAACCGCAAACCTGGATCGCCTCACGCAATTGAGCGATAGCGTCGTTCCATTTGCCCTCCTTCGCCGAAGCGATGGCGAAGTTGCTCAGCGTCCGCGCCCGTTCCGTTTGTCCGCCCTGGCTTTGCAGCGCGGTAAAGCGCGCCTGGTATTGCCTGGATTGCTCGGGATCCGACTTTGCCACAGCGCGGAAGAGGCTGTAAAGCGACTGGACGTGATTCGGGTTGGCCTCAAGCGCCTTCTTCCATGCTTGTATGGCCTGCGGCATGCGGTCGAGGCTTTGATAAGACTGCCCCAGCAGATAAGAAGCATCCGCATTGCCGGGAGCAAGCTGTAGTGCATGCTGCAGCGCTTTTACTGCCTCCGCGTAATGCTGCAGTTCGCGCTCGGCGATGCCCAGCCGGTACCACACGTCCGGTATGCCTGGATCCAGTTCTGCCGCTTTTCTCAACTCCGGCAAACCCTCGTCATACCTCCGTAATTCGCCCAGCACGCGGCCTTTGTTGTAATGCGGTGCGGCCTCGCCGGGCGCCAGCTTCGAAGCCAGCGAAAATTCCGAGAGCGCGGCTTCCGTCTGCTGCTGATCGGCCAGGGCGATACCCAGATTCAGATGCGCATCGGCGGATTGCGGCTCAAGCGCCACCACCTTGCGCATGGTCGCCACGGCGGCCGCATCGCGAGTCCGGCCTTGAATCATTCCCATTGCCGTGAGTGCCTTTACGTCGTTCGGCTCCGCGGCGAGCACCGTTACCAGTTCTTTGCGGGCTTCCGGGAAGCTGCCGCGGCCGGCGAGAATCAGCGCCAGGTTTACATGAGCCTGTCCATAGCCGGGGTTGTTCTCGATGGCCTGGCGGAACAATTCTTCGGCATGCCGCGCATCCCCGCGCTGGCCATTCAGCACACCCAGGTTGTTCTGGCATTCGGCGCACTGTGGATCGCCGTGCAGTGCCGCCCGTAGCTGGCGCTCGGCCTCGTCATTCTTGCCCGATCCCATGAATACCAGCGCCAGTTGATTGCGGGCAACGGCGAAGTTTGGGTCCAGTTCGACGGACTTTTCGAGCGAGGCGATCGTACCAGCGACATCGGCCAGCTTCTGCTGCGCCAGCGCGAGATTGTAGTATGTTTTCGCGTTGCCAGGATCGAGTTTCAGCGCCTCCCGGTAGCCTTCGATTGCGGCCTTGGGATCGCCGTCCACCAGAGACTGATTGGCGCGGCTCGCAGTGGAGCTTGCAATGTTCCCGAGTTGATCCTGCCTCTTGCGCTTTTCGAACTCACTCAATTCCTTCTGCGCCTTTTCATTCTGATTGAGCCGCCGAAGCACGTTTGCGAGTTGGAACTGCGCTTCCTGCGAGTCGGGCTGAAGTAGCCGGGCTTTCTCGAGATGCTTCTGCGCTTCCTCCAGCTTGCCTATACGGACGAGGACAAAGCCAAGATTGTACTGCGAAGGATAGTGGCTGGGATCTACTTCCACCGCGATGCGAAGGTCCTCCGCGGCCTTCTCATACTCGGCGATGCCACGATACACCAAGCCACGCAAATACCGGGCTTCCACGTCGCGCGGCTTGTGTGCCAGCGCCTCCTCCAGCGCCGGGATCGCATCGCCTTGCCGGTCGAGGCCGATCAGTGCCTTTGCAAGCGAGAGGCGCGAAACGTCGTCCGCGGGATCAAACTTGATGGCGGCGCGGAAGTGCTCCAACGACTCGTCATATCTTTTTTCACGGGCGTAAAGCGTGCCCAAATTGGAGTGGGCTGAGGCCGAGCGCGGCTGTGCGGCGACCGTCTTCTCGAGCACACGTATTGCCTCAGCGGCCTCTCCGTTATCGTAGAGTGCCTCTGCCAAATCGATCTGGTGACCAGCTTCGTTCGGTTCGATCTGCACTGCCCGGCGCAGATTTGTGATTGCCGCGGTATAGCGTTTTTCGCGTCTGAGGACCTCCCCCAGGTGGCGCAACACGGGCGCAGAGTCAGGCTCGAGCCGCAGGGCCTCGCGAAGTTGAGACTCCGCGCTTGCCAGATTGCCCTGTTCTTCCAGCACCATTCCAAGCGCGATACGCGGTTGTGCTTTTGCGGGTAACTGGCGAACCAGCGCGTCCAATTCTTTCGCCGCCCTGGTCAACTGCCTGTTTTCGAGAAGTGCGAGGCCAAGGTTGTACCGTGCCTCCGGGGATTTCGGATTTGCACGAAGCGCGGATTCGAACGATGCAATGGCGCAGCTATAGTTGCCTCGGCGGGCGAACCACGTACCTGCCAGGTTTGCGAAGTCCACCGGCAGCTTACCGCCGCGCTGTGACTCCAGTTCAGCCGGCGGCTCGCAACCAACGGCAGTCTGGCCCACGAGAATCCGGCAGTAAAAGAAAGGAGCGGTTGCCAGAAAGCAGACCGCCCCAATTACCTGGCTGCGAAATGAGTGTGCGCTTAAAAACTGCAGCATCATTTCATAAGAACGTTCTCTCTAGAAGATCACCTTCAACCCCAGTTGCAGGGATCTCGGCGAGTTTGCCGTGGCAGTCACCTTGCCGAAGTTCGCATCCAGCACGTTCCCGTTTGGCGTACCCATGATCACTGTATTGGGAGTATTAAACGACTCGGCGCGGAATTCAATGGAACGCTTCTCCAGGAATTTGAATTGGCGGAAGATGGAGAAATCAATGTTCCAATAGGCTGATGTTCGCTGGGCATAACGGCCGAGGTTGCCGAACTTGTACTGCGCTGGAGCGGCATAGGCCGCTTTGTTGAACCACGCTTGAGCCGTCGGATTGGAGAGTGTCGGATCTCCCACCAGATCCGCGCGCAGGTACCCCGTGTTCCCTGTGTTGGCACTGTCACCGGGGACCGTAATGTTGTAGGGTTGGCCGGAGCGGGCAGTAGTGATGGTATTAACTTGCCATCCCCCGATAATGGTATCGCCCAGGGTGTTGCCGGTCGAGAACTTCTTTCCCTTTCCGAATGGAATTTCGTATACGATATTCGCACTCATGATGTGCGTGAGGTCAAATCCTGAGACGCTGCGATCATTATTGTAATGATATGGGTCTTGTACCGACTGCCCTTCCACGCCATACCAGCCTGAAGATCCGATATCGATCGACTTCGAGTAGGTATAGGAAACCTGGTAGGCAAGTCCTTCCGAAAAACGCTTGTTGAAATGAAACTGTAAGGCGTTGTAGTTGCCACGCCCGATGCTGCGATCGTAGTAGGTTGCGTGGATGTAGGGAAACGGTTGCCGAGCCCTGGGGTCGCCCGGGCCGGGAGTCAATGCCACATTGTAGTAGCCACCCAGGTCGAGCCGCCGGCTCCCGGAACCGACATAATCCACGTTCACAGTCGACGAACTGTTCAACTGCTTGGCTACGCCGAAGTTCCACTGCATCGAGTAGGGGTTCTTGGCGTAGGGGTCCATATACCATTGCACCTGTTCGAATGGCGTGGCTGCCGGGAATGCGCCGCCACCTGCGGCAAATGGATTCTGGGCCTTTAGGACGGGAAGAGGTTGTCCTGCAACAGGGACATTCAGGTTGTTCGCCAATTGTTGCCCGATATCCGGCCAGGTGCCTTCATAGTTCTGAGAGGTCTGGGTTACCGCCGCCCAGTTGTCGTAATAAATCCCAAAGCCGGCACGGACTGCAATGCTCTGCGTGGCGCGATACGCAAGTCCAAGGCGAGGACCCCAGTTCGTGGTTGTGTCGTGATAAATCTTGCCTGTTGGCGACACTACAACGTGATCCGGCAGCTTTCCGTCTCCCGGAAGGCAAGGCGCGTGGCCTCGCTCCGCGCACGATGGCGGCACTTTCTGAAGGACATAAGTCCCGTTATTGAAATTGATCGACCCGGCTTCAATACCGCCGTTCTGACCTACGGTGTCTTCCCTCCCATACGGCGGGATGAAGGTCCGGTCATAGCGAAGGCCCAGGTTCACTGTCAACCGGGATGTGGCTTTCCAGGAATCCTGCACGTAGAAACCCATGACCCCACCCCAGCGGGTGGTTTCATGCACATTTCGGCGCCCCGCACTGTCTGGCACGTTCAGCAGGAACGCTGCCATCGCATTGCCGGGAAAAACGTTGGGCTGGGAAGGATCGGACGTCTGCTGGAAGGCAAAGCCCGCGTTGGCGCTGTTGTACAAAGACTCAAACGTGCTGCTATTGATTTCTCCCCCGAATCGCAGGGTGTGGTTACTAAGAATCTTGGAGACGTTTGCCTTCCACTGGTGTACGTTCGTCTCGTTTGGATTGAGAGACTTGCTGATACCCGGTATGCCGTTGTACCCGCTGATCCCGGTGGAAGGCAATAGGCTTACTCCGCCAATGAAATTTCCAGCGAAGTTCCCATCGTACCCAAGGGCTTGAATAGCGCTGGCCGGAACCTGCGTATAAATGGTGGAGCTATTTGTTTCCTGGTGGGAGCGGCCGTATTGCGCCTGTAATATCAGACTCGGACTGAACGTGTGAACCCAGCTTGCTCCATAATTCTGGCCCGGGTTGTCTGTGATCGTCTGAGTTTGGTTCGGGAGTCCGCCGCTACCGGAAGTGTCATAGTAGATGCTGCTGTAACGGACCCAGAAGAAATCTTTCGTACCCACATTCTGGTCGATGCGGGCGGTGAACTCCTTCTGGTGCTGGCGGAATGGCGTATTGTCGATCGCGTTATTGTTGCCGACGCCGGTATTGAACAGCGACGGGCGAAGCGGTTTGAAGAACGATACCAGACGCTGGTCAATCAGGTTGGCCGGAATCTGGTTGTTCGGGAATGGATCGCGGATGAACCCGCCGGGCTTGTTGGGATCGGGGCGCGTGCTGAACGGATTGAACGCCTGCGCCTGACCGGATAGATCGCCGCTCAACTCCGCGTCAGTGGGCAAGTGCAGGAAGGTGTTAGCCGCCCGCGAGTACTCAAAACCCTGATAGGCGCCGAAGAAGAACGTCCTGTTTTTTCCGTTGTAGATTTTCGGTATGACAATCGGGCCTCCCGAGGAAGCTCCGAATTGGTTTTGCCGGAACACCGTGACGCTGGATTGAAAAGTGCTGCGCGCGTTGAAAGCATCGTTGCGCAAATACTCCCACAGCGTGCCATGGAGTTCGTTGGTTCCGGACTTGGTGGCAACGTTGATGATTCCGCCAAGCGCGCCTCCGAATTCGGCAAGGTCGTTATGTCCATTCACCTTGAATTCGGAAATGGCGTCAATGATCGGCGGCACCGCGTACGTGCTCGAGAACGCACCCTGGTTGTTCAAGCCATCCGTCATGAAGAAGTTGCTGCGGTTCGTCTGGCCGTTGATGGAAGGGAAGAAGAACGCCGTGCCGGAGGCGACATTGCCGAACCCGTTGGAGTTTTGAGACACGCTAATAGGCGACACACCAGGAGACAGCGACAAAAGCTGGGTGAAGTTTCGGCCGTTCAGGGGCAAATCGAGAACCTGTTTCTCGGCGATGACCGCCCCAACCTCGGAAGTGGATGCCTGGAGCAGTTCGCCGGCGGCTTCGACAGTAACCGTCTGTTGAACTCCGCCAATCTGCAGATTGACGTCAATAGTGGATGTCTGGTTGACCGCGAGAGAAATACGCGGCACCTGCGACGTTTGGAAACCGGATGCCGAGGCCTCCAGCGAATAGGTGCCAGGTGGGATACTGACAAACACGTAATTCCCAGCGTTATTGGAAGCCGCCTCATGCTTGACGGTGGTTTCCGCATTCGTGAGAATGATTTTGGCGCCGGAGACCACGCTGCCGCTGGAATCGCGGACCACACCGGTGACTGAAGCGGTTGACAATTGCGCGTGGAGCGGCAGAGTGGCCACTTCCAGGGCTAAAAGACCACAAGACAAATGAGCCAAAATCAGCTTAATTTGTGAAATCCGTTGGCGAGATAAGCACTGAAGCATACGCAGCCTCCATGTCCCTGATTCCGGACTTACCTCAGTCGATGATATTTGGCTTTATAGCGAAGTGTCAAGCATGGGTGTTGTTGGGTTTTCCGGCGCGCGCACTCCAGGCTAAGTAAATGTCGATGGCCTGCCTCAGAGGTTGCGGCGCTGAGCAGGCTGCGACGAATCGCGCGGCGGTGTCCGCCGCCTAAGCAGTGGCCTTGGTAATCCGTTCGTAGTCTTCTGGAGTATCAATATCAATGGCCGCGTCGGGGCAGTCCAGAAGCAAAGCATCCTGCCGATGGGCAAGAATCACACCTTTGCAACCGTTGCCCGGGCTCAGTGCCAGTAGCAACGGGAAGGCACTGCTTGCGAAGAAAGCCGGAACGCCGACCGTGCCCTCGTAGCTGGCTGCGACGATGATCTTTCCGGTCTCGCGATGTTGCCTGGAAAGGCCGCGCAGAAACTCAGCGGAGACTTGGGGCTGGTCAGCAAGGACCAGAATCGCCCCGGCGACAGCTTGAGCATCGAGTGCCTGAAGGCCGGCCTGGATCGAGGTTCCCATCCCTTCGGCCCATCTTCCATTGAAGACAACTTCTACCGGGAGTCCGTCCAGGGCGGTACGGAGCAGGGTTTCGTTCGCACCTAGAACGACGATCACAGGCGAGCACCCCGCTGCGAGAGCCACTTCGACGGAATGGCGCAGCAGGGGCTTGCCGCCGAAGTCGAGCAGTTGCTTGGGGCGCCCCATACGCGACGATTCGCCGGCAGCCAGCACGATGGCAGCGGTTTTAGGGTCAGGCAACATTCACCGCCGATTCACAATAAGCGGGTCGCACTGACCCGCTGAATGGAACGGGAGTGCCCTGTTCGAGAACGGGACTATGGATCGACCCCGTCCGGAGCTTGAGCATGCCTCCCGGCCGCCGGCTCAAGGCGGCCTGGATCTCGGCAGCGATGGATAGGGCTATGGCCGACGGCGTGTTGGAACCAATATCCAGACCGATGGGACCGTGAACCCAGGATGCCAGTGGCAGGCCAAGTTCGGCGAAGAGGCGTTCGGTGCGGACTCGAGGCCCTAGTAGCCCAAGATAGCGGGGCCGCGCGGCGATTATTCGCGGCAGAAGCCGCATGTCCAGCGGATAGTTGTGCGTCATCATGACTACCGCGGTATCCGGGTCGATAGCGATGCCATCCAGCAGGCTGTCGGGCCGCAGAAGTACGGCATGGCGCGCGCCGGGGAAGCGTTCCAGGCACACGTAAGCCGGGCGGCCGTCGGCTACGGTAACCTCCCAACCCAATTCGGCCGCGATGGAGGTGAGCGGAACTGCGTCGTGACCCGCTCCAAAAATAAGGAGGGATTGCGGGGGGCCGAACCACTCGATGAACACCTGGAGCTCTCCTAAGTGAACCAGGCGGCTTTCGCGGCTGCGAAGAACATCCGCGGACTGTTCGGAAAGAGCGTCTTCGATTGAGGAGCCGGCGAGTGCGCCGGCGGGGCTGCTTGTGCCATCCAGCAAAAGCCTGTCCCCAACGGCAAAGCCATCTGCCGCGCGGATGACCGTAGCCACTGCGGCGGCGGAGCGGGTGGACTGCCGGGCGGCGAGGAATTCGATGGCCTCCAGCGCCGCCGGCGATTGCATTCGTTCGAGGAGGACATGGACGACACCGTTACAACCGAGGCCGAACTCCCAGACTGCCTCCTCATCGGAACTGGTGTCATACACGCGCACAACGGGCTTTCCGTCTCCCGTGAACCACCAGGCTCGCTTCGAAACTTCTCCCTCGAGGCATCCCCCACTAATGGAACCGACGCGGCGGCCGCCCGGGACCAGTAGCATCCGTGCTCCCGGGCGCCGATAGGCGGAGCCCGTCACATGAACTACCGTGGCGAGCACCGCGTTCCGGTCCGATCCTTCGAGACTTCGCCACATTTGTAGAATGGCGTCGAATTCGTCCATGACTTAAAGACCGCCCATGGTCGCCCCGGGGAATACAGGAAGGGCGTATCTGCGCTTGCCGGTCGCCTTAAACAAAGCATTGGCCAGCGCCGGAGCGAAGGTAGGAACACCGAGTTCCCCTACGCCGCCGATGTTCGCGGTGCGATCCGCCAGAACCGGCGACGGGATAACGGTGACGTCGATCTGCGGCATTTCGCCGATTCGGATCATGCGGCTGCGGTTAAAGTTGCCCGCCTGCGCCGCGCCGTTTACGAAGGTTTGTTGACCGTAAAGCGCAGCATTAAGCCCATGCACGATGCCGCCTTGCAACTGCGCCTGAATCTGGCCGGGGTTCACGGAGAGGTAGCAATCGATGGCGCAAGACACACGGTTGACGCGCAGGCTGGTGGAGGTAACGGCAGAGATCTCCACCACCTCGGCGACGATGCTGTTAAAGGCGGCGCCAATGGCGATGCCGCGGAAGCGGCCTGAAGCCGGTGCGGAAGTCCAGTTGCCCAGTGTCGCGGCGGCATCGAGGACGGCGATCCAGCGCGGATCGGTCAGCTTGGAACGGCGGAACTGATAGGGATCCTGCGCGGCGGCCGCGGCGAGTTCATCGATGAGGCACTCGACGCAGAAAGTGTTGAGGGAGGCCCCGACTGATCGCCAGAAGCCCACAGGAATCGGCGACGGATGCATCACCCATTCGGTGA
Organism: Bryobacteraceae bacterium; assembly: GCA_040002435.1. Lineage (GTDB taxonomy): Bacteria > Acidobacteriota > Terriglobia > Bryobacterales > Bryobacteraceae > JANXXV01. The sequence goes on along the minus strand of JBDUEM010000005.1, from coordinate 1,594 downwards.
GGCGGGGGCCCATGTTGTAGGGCAGGCTTGCGGCTCCTTCAATGCCCTGGCTGTCGCCCTTGATGCCGAGTACGGATCCGCGCTGCCCGAGAATGGAGGGCGAAACATTACGGTAAGACCAGCCGGCGATGTTGCCCGAGCCGTCGAGGGCGGCTTTGCCGTGAACTACCGCCATGGGGCGGTACTGATCGCGGCGGAAATCTTCTTCGCGCGGCCACATGAGCTTGACGGGCTTCTTCACAGCCATGGCAACTTGAATAGCCTGGCTGACAAAGTCTACTTCGGCTTTGCGTCCAAGTCCTCCGCCGAGGTAAGTGGTGTGGACGGTGATCTGCGATTCCGCGAGGCCTGTAAGCTGAATGGCGAGGCTGAGGACGGTCTTTGCCGATTGCGTCGGTGCGTAGATGTCGCAGCGTACGCCAGCAACATAGTCCACCGTGCAGTTTAGAACTTCCATCGTGGCATGGGCTACGTAGGGCAGGGTGAACTGAACGTCTATCACCTTGGCGCCGCCCGCGATGGCTGCGTTTGCGGTCGCGGCATCGCCTTCCACGGTAAAAACGGTTCCCGGGCCGTTGGCGGCGCCGGCGGCGTACGGAGTGGCGGTGGTGAGAAGGCTTTGGCCGTCGGCAATAAAGTTCGCGTTGTTTAGCGTCGAAGCATTGGCAGGAAGGTTCCACTTTACGGCCAGGCGTTTAGCGGCTTGCCACGTATCCCATGTGTTCGACCCCACGACCGCGACGGCGTTGACGCTCCCGGTTGTCTCCGTCCCGCGGCCGGTACCCGCGGCGACCATAGTGGGAACCACCTGATATCCGGACAGCGTGGGTGATCCAACTACGGTCGCACCGAAACTGGGACCGTGCTTGATGATGGCGTAGACCATGCCCGGAAGCCTGACGTCGATCCCATACTGTGCACTGCCGTCGGTCTTGGATGGAATGTCAAAGCGCGTCTGTGTTTTTCCTATCAACCTGAACTGGCTATCGGGGGTGAGCGGCGGGCTTGTAGGCACGGGTAGAGCGCTGGCATCATCCGCCAGTGATCCGTAGGTCCACATGGCGCTGGAGGGCGTATGGGTAACGACACCGCTGGCCGCCGTGAAATTGCCGCGTACCTGATCGCCCTGCCGGTTCATGGCCGCCTTCACCAGCATCTCGCGGGCGGCGGCGCCGGCATCGCGCATTTTCCAAAAATTCGTTCGCGTAACACTGCTGCCAACGGTGTTGATGGAGACCCCGACGGGCGCCGGATTCAGCAGACTAGGCGCACCTTGCACGGTGATCACTTTCGAATAGTCCACCATCAATTCTTCCGCCAGTATCTGGGCTAACGCAGAAAAGGAGCCTTGGCCCATTTCCGAAGCGCCGACCGTGAGAGTGACGGTGTTGTCCGTCGCGATCTTGAGCCACGTATTCACTTGACCGGGAACGGAGGCGGAAGCGACCATCTCAGGGACACGGGACACTTCCGGAAGGAAGAAGCCGAGTCCGAGGCCGCCGGCTGCGGTGATCAGGAACTGACGCCGTCCGGGCTGTTGAGTGCGGATACTATTCTCTTGAGAAACTACGTTTGATTGAGATGACATTGAGGG